>NZ_JBFUHU010000014.1:0-32807 GCF_056402235.1 Cellulomonas sp. P4_B5_2 | reverse complement strand
CGGCGAGATCGGCCCAGACGGCCTCGGGGTCCGCGCGCAGCACCCGCACGTTCGAGACCCCGACCACCGTCCGCGGCCCGTCGCCCGAGCGGTTGAGCGCGGCGACCGCGACCGGCCCCTCGTCGTCCTCGGCGAGCACGAGGCGCACCCCGGGGTCGTCGAGCACGGCCGCACCGACGACCCGCGAGCCATGCGCAGCCCACCATCGCGGGAGCGTCGTCGCCTCGACCGACCGCCACGGCAGCCGGGGTGCTCCCGGCTGCGCCGCGGCGCGGGCCAGCCAGCGGGCCTCGAACAGCACGGTGTACCCGTGCGGCGCCAGGYCGAGGTCCGCGAACGAGTCCTTGACCGAGGCGCCCGCGGAGTCGTCGACGGAGCCCAGCACCTCGTGGGCCGGCACCCCCGGGCGCAGCGTGACCCCGTCCGGGTACGCCTCGGGGGAGCGGGTCGGCGTCGACCAGAGCCCCGCGCGGGTCCTCGTCGGCAGTCCGGCCGTGTGGCAGACCAGATCGCACCATGCGGCGTTGTTGGCGGCGGCCGAGGAGGCGTCCATGAGCGTTCATCCTGTCGGGCCGCACCGCGGAGCGCGATGATCGGCACGGCACGCCCCACCCGCGAGGAGGACGACGCATGGCATGGATCAGCGGCGCGACGACGGACGACGACCCGGCCGGCGAGGTGGCCGCGGCGTTCGAGAAGGACCGGGCAGCGCTCGGGCACGTCGCCAACTACACCCGGGTGTTCGCGCACCGGCCGGAGGTCCTGCGCGGGTGGCAGGGGCTGAACCGGGCGATCAAGGGGATGGACCCGCGGCGCTACGAGGTGGCGACGACCGCGGCGGCGCTGCGTCTGCGGTCGAGCTACTGCGCGCTGGCGCACGGTGACGTCCTCGCGTCGACGCACATGAGCCCCGACGCGGTGCGGGCGCTGGCGCAGGGCGGCGAGTCGGACGAGCTGACGGAGGTGGACCGCGCTGTCGCGCGGCTGGCCGGCACGGTGGCGGCGGGCGCCGCCGACATGCGTCCGGAGGATCTCGACGAGCTGCGCACCCTCGGGTTCGCCGACGACGAGATCCTCGACGTGGTGCTTGCCGCAGCAGCCCGGTGCTTCTTCAGCACGGTTCTGGACGCGGTCGGTGCGCAGCCCGACGCGGCGTACCGGGAGCTGGGCGCGCCGCTTCGTGAGGCGCTGACGGTGGGTCGGCCCATCGCCGAGGACTGACCGCACAGGAGCCGCACAGCGGGCGCAACGACGGGCGACAGTCCCGCTCCCTAGACAAGGGGCATGAAGAAGCGCACCCCCCTCCGTCGCACCGTCCTGGTCGGTGTCCTGACGCTCTCGTTGTCCGTCGTCGGTGCGGGCGCCTGGGCCCTCGACCGGTTCGTGATCGAGCACGTCGAGATCTCCGACGTGCAGGCGTACGAGGCCAGCCAGGGCACGACGGCGTCCGCTGGTTCGTCGTCGGCCGACGCCGTGATCACCGACACGTCCTACGAGTCCTCGTCGTCCGCCATCTCGATCTCCACCGTCACCACCGGATCGGGCGACGACACCGTGACCTACTACGTCGCCGACGTCACGCTCACCGACGCGACGGCCCTGCGGTCGGCGTTCGCGCAGAACAGCTTCGGCCTGAACATCACCGAGGACACCTCGGACATCGCCGCGGACAACGGAGCGGTGTTCGCGATCAACGGCGACTACTACGGGTTCCGCGACACGGGGATCGTCATCCGCAACGGGGTGGTCTACCGCGACGAGGGCGCCCGCGAGGGCCTCGCCTTCTCCACCGACGGGCACGTCGAGGTGTACGACGAGACCGCCACGAGCGCCGACGAGCTGGTGGCCGCCGGCGTCTGGAACACCCTGTCGTTCGGGCCGGCGCTGCTCGAGGACGGGCAGGTGGTCGACGGGATCGAGGACGTCGAGGTCGACACGAACGTGGGCAACCACTCGATCCAGGGCGAGCAGCCGCGGACCGCGATCGGGGTGATCGACGACAACCACCTGGTGTTCGTCGTCGTCGACGGGCGCAGTCCCGGGTACAGCGCCGGGGTGACGCTCACCGGGCTGGCCGAGATCATGCAGGACCTCGGGGCGACGACCGCGTGCAACATCGACGGCGGAGGCTCGTCGACCATGTACTTCGACGGGGCGCTCGTGAACGACCCGCTCGGCAAGGGCCAGGAGCGCGGCACGTCCGACATCCTGTACATCGCGGGCTGATGACGATGTACGTACTGATCCCGGCCTACGAACCCGACGACCGGCTGGTGTCCCTGGTCGCCGCCCTGCGCTGCGCCGACCTCGAGGTCCTCGTGGTCGACGACGGCAGCGGACCCGGCTACGCCGCGACCTTCGACGAGGTCCGCGCGCTGGGCGCGACGGTGCTCGAGCACGCCACGAACCGGGGCAAGGGGCACGCGCTCAAGGCTGGGTTCGCGTGGCTGGCCGAGCACCGGCCGGGCAGCGACGTCGTGTGTGCCGACTGCGACGGCCAGCACCTGGTCCGGGACGTCGTGCGCGTGGCGGAGCGGGTGGCCGAGGCGGACGGCGCGATGGTGCTCGGGGCGCGACGCTTCACCGGCCACGTGCCGCTGCGCAGCCGGTGGGGCAACGCGATCACCGGCGTGCTGGTGCGGACGGCCACGGGGCTGCCCGTGCGCGACACCCAGACAGGCCTTCGCGGCTATCCGGCGTCGATGCTCGGGTGGCTGCAGACGGTGGGCGGCGAGCGGTTCGAGTACGAGCTGGACCTGCTGCTGCGCGCGTCGCAGGACGGGTTCGCCGTCGAGGAGGTCGAGATCCAGACGGTCTACCTCGACGAGAACGCGTCGTCACACTTCCGGCCGGTGATCGACTCCGCCCGGGTGTACGCGCCCCTGCTGCGGTTCCCCCGCGCCCCCCCCCCCCCCCACCCAGTACGGCGTGCTCGCGGCCACGATGCTCGCCGCGAACTTCGGCATCCTCACCGCCCTGACGGGCCTCGGCGTCGCCCTGCTGCCCGCGAAGGTGCTCACCGAGGTGGCCCTGTTCGCGGCCAGCTACCAGCTGCAGCGGACGGTGGTGTTCGCCGCGCCTACGGCACGTCCCGCCGCGCCGGCCCCACGTACCGGCTCAGCGGCCGGATCAGCGAGTTCGCACTCAGCTGCTCCATCACGTGCGCCGTCCACCCCGTGACCCGGCTGGCGACGAACAGCGGCGTGAACGTGGGGGTGTCGAAGCCCATCAGGTGGTACGCGGGCCCGGTGGGGTAGTCGAGGTTGGGYAGGATGTTCTTGCGCTCGGTCATCGCGCTCTCGAGGGCGGCGTACAGGGCCAGCAGGTCGGGCCGGTCGTAGTGCTCGACGAGGGTCACCAGCGACTCGTGCATCGTCGGGACCCGGGAGTCGCCGTGCTTGTAGACGCGGTGGCCGAAGCCCATGATCTTGCGCTTGTGCGCCAGCGCGTCGTCCAGCCAGGCGGCGGCCTTGTCGGCCGTGCCGATCTCGGCGAACGTCGCCATGACCGCCTCGTTGGCCCCCCCGTGCAGCGGACCCTTGAGGGCGCCGATCGCGCCGACGACCGCGGAGTGCAGGTCCGACAGGGTGGACGCGATGACCCGGGCGGTGAACGTGGACGCGTTGAACGAGTGCTCGGCGTACAGGATCATCGACACCTCGAACGCGTGCACCACGACGGGGTCGGGCACCTCGCCGAACGTCATCCAGAGGAAGTTCTCCGCGAACCCGAGGTCGTCACGGGGCGCGACCGGGTCCTGACCGCGACGGCGGCGCTGGTCGAGCGCCACGATCCCGGGGATCTGGGCCAGGAGGTGCACGGACTTGGCCAGGTTGGCCTCGCGCGACGAGTCCTGCTCGGTCGGGTCGTGCGCACCGATCACGCTGACCGCCGTGCGGACGACGTCCATCGGGTGGCAGGTGGTCGGCAGCGCGAGCACGGCGTCCACCACCGCTCCGTCCAGCACGCGCTGCGACCGCCCGGAGGTCTGCAGCTCGGCCAGCTGCGCGGCGTCGGGCAGCTCGCCGTGCCACAAGAGGTACGCGACCTCCTCGAAGGAACGCTGCGCGGCGAGCTGCTGGACGGGGTAGCCGCGGTAGAGCAGCGAGTTGCTCTCGGCGTCGACCGAGGAGATCTCGGTGGTGTCGACGACCACGCCGGCGAGGCCCTTGTGGATCTGGGTGTCGGACTCGGTCATACGGTCTGCCTCCATCGTCGTTGACGGGACGTTCCTGCTGGTCAGAGCTTGAAGTTGAACACATTCGCGTCGAAGGTGCCGTATGCCTCGTAGTCCAGGAGCTCGTACAGCTCGGCGCGCGTCTGCATGCGGTCCAGCAGACCGGCTTGCGTGCCCTCCGCGCGGATGGTGTCCAGGCCGGCCATCGCGGCGCCCATCGCCAGGCGCAGCAGGGTGACCGGGTAGATCACGATGTTCATGCCGATGTCCTCGAGCTGGCGGGCCGTGAGCAGCTCGCCCTTGCCGAACTCCGTCATGTTGGCCAGCAGGGGCACGTCGACGGCGGCGCGCACGGCGGCGAACTCGTCGGGTCCTGTCATCGCCTCGGGGAAGATCGCGTCCGCGCCCGCGTCGACCAGCGCCTTGGCCCGGTCCACCGTGGCGGCCAGACCGTCGACCGCGCGGATGTCGGTGCGGGCGATGACCAGGAAGTTCGGGTCGCGGCGTCCGTCGACGGCTGCGCGGATCCGCTTGAGCGCGGTGTCCTCGTCGACCACGGCCTTGCCGTCCAGGTGCCCGCAGCGCTTGGGGTTGACCTGGTCCTCGATGTGGCAGCCGGCCAAGCCCGCGTCCTCGAGCCCCTGGATGGTGCGCGCGACGTTCATGGGCTCACCGAAGCCGGTGTCCGCGTCGACGATCGAGGGCAGCGCGGTCATCCGGGCGATCTGGCCGGCGCGCTGGGTGACCTCGGTGGCGGTCGTCAGGCCGATGTCCGGCAGGCCCAGGTCCGCGGACAGCACGGCGCCGGAGACGTAGACCCCGTCGAAGCCCTTGGCCTCGATGAGCCGCGCCGACAGCGGGTTGAACGCGCCGGGCAGCTGCAGCAGCCGACCCGAGGCCAGACCCTCGCGCAGGGCGACGCGCTTGTCCGCCGGTGTGGCGGTCGCGTAGAGCATCAGAACAGTCCTTCCGGGGTGACGACCGACTCCAGCAGGCCGGCGGGCGCGACGACCGTCAGGCCGGCCAGCTCGTCGGCGCTCAGGGACGGCAGCCGCTGGGCGACGTCGAGGAACCGCTCGATCTCGGCCTGGTCCAGCACCCCCGCGGCGAGGGAGCGGAACTTCGCCACGTACTGCGCGCGGGCGAACGGCCGGGCGCCCAGCGGGTGGGCGTCGGCCACGGCGAGCTCGGCGACGACGACCTCGCCGCCGGTGGTCGTGATCTCGACGCGGCCACCGAACGCCTTCTGCGCGGGGTCGCTCGAGTGGTACCGGGCGGTCCAGGCGGGGTCCTCGGTGGTCGTGACCTTCTGCCACAGCTCCACGGTGTCCGGTCGAGCGGCGCGGTCGGGTGCGTAGGAGGCGACGTGGTCCCACACTCCGTCCTGCAGCGCGACGGTGAAGATGTACGGGATCGAGTGGTCGAGCGTCTCGCGTGACGCCGTCGGGTCGTACTTCTGCGGGTCGTTCGCGCCGGAACCGATCACGTAGTGCGTGTGGTGCGACGTGTGGATGACGATCGACGCCACGTTGTTCGGGTTGGTCAGGTCCGGACGCTCGCGGTGCAGGCTGCGCGCCAGGTCGATGAGCGCCTGCGACTGGTACTCCGCCGAGTGCTCCTTGGTATAGGTGTCGAGGATCGCCGTCTTGGGCTCGCCGGGCGCCGGCAGCGGCACGTCGTACGCGGCGTCGGGACCGTCGAGCATCCAGGCGATCACCCCGTCCTCGCCCTCGTAGATGGGGGTCGGCGACGTCTCGCCGCGCATCGCCCGGTCGACCGCCTCGATGGCGACCTTGCCCGCGAACGCCGGGGCGTAGGCCTTCCACGACGAGATCTCGCCCTTGCGCGACTGCCGCGTGGCCGTCGTCGTGTGCAGTGCCTGGCCGACCGCGTGGAAGATCACCTCGGGAGACAGCCCGAGCAGCGTGCCCAGGCCGGCGGCGACCGACGGGCCGAGGTGCGCGACGTGGTCGATCTTGTGCTGGTGCAGGCTGATCGCGCGCACCAGGTCGACCTGGATCTCGTAGCCGGTGGCGATCGCCCGGACCAGCGCCGCCCCGTCGCGACCGGTGTGCTGCGCGACCGCGACGATCGGCGGGATGTTGTCGCCCGGGTGGGAGTAGTCGGCCGCGAGGAACGTGTCGTGGTAGTCGAGCTCACGCACGGCGACGCCGTTGGCCCAGGCCGCCCACTCGGGGCTGACGCGGGTGGTGGGCGCGACGCCGGAGATGGTCGCGCCGTGCCTGGGCCCCGCGTACGGGTGCGCGAGCGCCTGCGCCCGGGCGGTGGACGGGGGGGTGCGCGTCAGCGACGCGACCGTGACGGCGGCGTTGTCGATGACCCGGTTGATGATCATGTCGACCACGGCGTCCGGGACCTCGACCGGGTCGGCGGCGACCTCGGCGATCTTCCACGCGAGCTGGTCGGTCCGGGCCAGCCGGTCCGCGCTGGGGTGGATGCGCACGGCGTGCGTCTGGGTCATCCGTTCCTGCCTCTCGGTGCGTCGGTCGTCCGGCGTCGCACGACCACGGACCGAGGGTAGTGCGCTCCGCCGGTGTCGCCCGTCCTGCGAGGGTGGCGGGTCAGCCGGCCCGGCCGTCGGCGTCGCACGGCGGGTCGAGGACGAGACCGATGGCGGCCCCCTGCGTGTCCATGAGCGCGAGGGTGCGCTCCATCGCGATCGGCTGCAGCTTGCCGACGCCGGGCCCGTGCGGATGGTCGAAGAAGCCGATGAGCAGCAGGAGGAGGGTGATGACGAGCGTCACGCTGCCCATGAGGACGGCCTGGGTAGGCGCCCGCTCCGCCGAGTCGGCGAAGAACAGCATGTAGACGAAGATCACGGCCGCGACGATGTACAGCACGATCCAGAGGGGCAGCGGGATGAGGCCCTCGGCGCCGTGCACCCGCGACTGACGCGCCTGCTGCCGGTCGGCGGTCTCGTCGGCCCACCGGTCGTACGCCGACTGCTCCGCGTTCGTCTGCGGGTCGACGTCGCGGAACGTCTGGAACATCGCGACGCCCCACGGGTTCACGGAGTCGCCGATCGTCCCGGCCACCATGGCGGGCCACTCCGTCCGGACCACCGTCCGGGCGTAGCAGACCAGCTCGCCGGTGAGCTCGTCGCGCACGTCCTCGGGCATCAGCTGCGCGGTCTGCAGCTGCTGGGCCACGAGCTCGGCCTCGAGCTGCGCGCCGGACCGGGCCTCGTCGTAGGACTGGAACGCCAGGAAGATGATGAAGCCGAGGAGCACCGAGAACCCGGTGGCCAGGACGCCGAACACGCCCGACGCGCGGTCGCCGTCGCTGAACCAGCTGCCCTCGGGGGAGCGACGTCGGACGAGCAGCATCGCGACCACGGTGAGCGCGGTGATCGCGAGGGCGAGCGTGCCCGACGCGAGCACGCTCATCCGAAGCGCACCGGGAAGGTGGCGAGCACGCCGATGGTCGCGAGGAGGAACACACCCGCGAGCGCGATCATCGCCGTGCGGCTCCGGACGGAGCTGAGCTTGCCGCCGATCCCGCAGAAGAAGAGCACCGACGCGCACATGACGGTGGCGAGCACATAGTTGTCCTTCCGCTGGTTCGCCTCACGAGCGATCGTGGCAGACGCGTCGGCGGACGACTCGAGCCGCTGGGACTCCTGCGCGGCGGCGAGGACGTACTCGTCCATCGCGAACGGGCTCGGCGGCGCGTCGGGATCGGTCGCCGGGTCCTCGGCGAGCCAGGCGTGCAGGGCCGGCCGGAACTCGGGACGGAACCGCTCGTACAGGAACCCCGAGTACGTCGTCGGGTCCGGCACGTACGACGGGGGAAGGACCTGACCCTGCTCCTCGTTCACCGCGGCCAGCCAGTCCGTGAACAGCGTGACGTCGATGATCGTCTGCTGCCCGGCCAGGGTGGCCGACCGGTTCGAGAGCGTGCGGCCCGCCGTCGCGGCGCTGTAGGAGGCCGTCGAGTAGCCGCCCCACTTGCTGCTCTGGAACGCCGACCACGCCGTCGTCACGGTCGCGACGGCCAGCAGGATCGTCGCGACGAGCTCGAGATGCCGATGCCAGCCCGTGGGGTGGTCGTCCTGCGCGTCGTCCACGGCTCACCGTCCTCGTCGGCCCCCGGGCGGTCCCGGGTGGCCCCCTCCGACCACCCGGGCGCCCGAGGTCAGGCCAGTGCCCTGGCCTTGAGCGTGGCGAACTCCTGCTCGTCGATCGCCCCCTGGTCGAGCAGCGCCTTCGCGTCGCTGATCTGGCTGGCCGGCGACTTGCCCGCCACCCCCCGGATGTAGGTGTCGGTGTCCTCCTTGGCCTGGACCATCGCCGCCGTCTGTCGCTCGGCCATGCTCCGACCGCGGGACACCACGTAGATGAACGCGGTGAGGAAGGGCAGGAACACGAGGGCGATCATCCAGACCGCCTTGAGCCACCCGCTGAGCTCCTTGTCGCGGAACAGGTCGCCGATGATCTGGAAGAGGATCACCAGGTAGGCGAAGAAGAGGAACCACCAGACCATCAGCCAGAACCACTGCGCGAACGTGTCCACGGACGTCTCGTCTCTCTCGGTGTGTCGGAAACTCGGAGGTCAGTACCCGCCGAGGATGCGGGCCTTCTGGACCTCGAACTCGGCGTCGGTCAGGACTCCCGCGTCGCGCAGGGTGCCGAGCTGCGCGAGCTGGGCGAGCCTGTCGTCCATCGCCGGTGCCGCTGCGGCGGCCGGCGGCGGAGGCGGAGGCGGGGCGGCGTACGTGGGGGCCGGAGCGGCCTCCTGCGGGGCCTCTTGGGCGGCCCAGCGCCCCGCCTGGCGGCGCGAGACGCGGTTGGAGACCGCCGTGGCGGTCCCGGCGATGGCGGCGGTGCGGGCGACCCCGCGGATGAGTCCTGGCATCGGTCTCGTCCTCTCGGTGTGCTGTCGATCGCCCGTCAGGCGACGGGCTCGCCCAGACGTTCTCGTAGACGAGCAGCGCGGCGGTCGTCCCCGGCTCGATGGCCGTGCCCGCCTCGTCGAGGTCGTCGTCGCCCAGCAGGCCGGAGGACGCTCCCTCGAAGAACGTCAGGTTGACGCCCCCGGGCACCTCGTCGAGCGAGACCCCGGACACGCTGCCGTCCGCTGCCTTGCTCAGGAAGGCGAGGTCCAGGACGCGGATCAGCCCGCGGCCCACCAGGTCGAGCAGGTGCTCGAACGCGGACCCGTCCATGCTCGCGGTCGGGAGCTCGATCACCAGGTAGTCGATCGGACCGATCTCCTCGAGATCGGTGGTGTCCTCCGTCATCGTCCGCCGCCTCTCCTGCCCCCTCGTGTGGGGCGTCCTCGTCGTCGGTCCCCGCTGGGGGACATCGCCACTCTCCGGCGCCGCGGGCCTGCGAGTCGTCATGCAGAACGCATGAAGATCCCTTTCATCCCATCTACGTGATGCCGCAGCCCGCCCCGGCATGGGTCGATGGGACGACGGAGGTGGACCGTGGACTACATCGAGCGACTGCGTCGGCTGGCACTCAACGACAGGCACCTCGAGGACGACGACCCCCTGGAGGCGCAGCCGCAGGAGCTCGACGTCCGGACGCTGGCGCTCGCGCGGATCGCCGCCCTCGTCGCCATCGGGGGCGCGCAGCCCAGCTACGGGGCCGAGGCGGACGCCGCGGTGGGCGCCGGCGCGACCGCGGGAGAGATCGTCGACGTGGTGGCGGGGATCATCCCGATCGTCGGGCTGCCCTGCGTCGTCGCGGCGGCACCCAAGCTCGCGCTCGCCCTGGGGTTCGACGTGATCGAGCCCTCGGACGGTGCAGGGGACTGAGCGCGCTACGCCCCGAGCAGGCCGATCGCGGTCGCCCGCTTGACCGCCTCGCCCCGGGACGAGACCCCGAGCTTGCGGTAGATCGAGCCGATCTCCGAGCTCGCCGTGTTCCGGGAGACGAAGAGCCGGTCGCCGATCTCGCGGATGGTCAGGTGCGTCTGCAGGTACGGCAGGAGGCGCAGCTCGGCCGGGGTGAGCGGAGAGACGCCCTGGGCGCGCGAGGGGGCCGCCGACGCGAGCGCCCCCCRGAGTGCGCCCACCTCGTCCACCAGCGTGCCGAGCTCGGGTCGGCGCAGCAGCAGGTCGTCGATCTCGTGCAGCAGGTGGCGCGCGGCAGGCTGGTCGCCCAGTCCCCAGCACACCCTGGCCAGCTCGAGGCGAGTACGGACGGCGATGAAGGGGAGCACGTAGGTGCACACGGGCCGGGCGCGCATCGCCCGGGTCAGCTGCCGTTGAGCCTCCTCCGTGTCGCCGAGGTGCAGGGCCAGCCGCGCGGCGGCGGCCAGCGCCAGGACGCACGTGGCGTAGTCCTGCATGCGATGGGTCTCGAGCACCCCCAGCCCCGGAGCCAGCAGGGTCGCCGCCTCGGTCCACCGGCCGTGGTCCATCTCCAGCAGGGCGAGCTCGGCGGCCGCGAACACGAGGGTGTCCGCATTGACGTTCCCGGTCGGGGACTCGATCGCCGACGCGAACAGCGACCGGGCACGGTCCAGGTCCCCGGCGAGCAGCGCGGCCTCGCCCGCCAGGGCCTGTGCGTTGTCACGCCAGACGCTCCACTCGGGCTCGAGCCGGAGAGCGAGCTCGGCGTCCACCTGCATCTGCTGCGGCCCGTGCGCGCACAGGAGCGCGCGGAACATGGCCCGACCGGAGTCGAACGAGGCGCTGCCGTCGGGGGGGACGTGCGGGAACGACGCGGCGTCGACGACGGCGGCCCAGCGCTGCGCCTGCTGCGTCTGCCCCGTGAACGCGGCCACGTAGCCGGCGATGAGCGCCAGCGGAGGGTAGGCCTCGGCCGCGGCGGCACCCAGCTCGTCGATCCATCGTTGCACCGTGGCGATCTGCCCGGTCTGGTACGTGGGGTTCGCCAGGGTGGCCACCAGGATCGCGGTCCTGTCCCGCTCGTCGGTCGAGAGCAGGTGCTCGACCGCGAGCCCGGGGGAGTCGTGGGCCTCGTACCAGTCCGCGGCGCGCAGCTGGAGCTTGCGCACCCCGTCGGGCTCGCACCGCTGGAGCTCGGCGAGCAGGAACTCGCGGAACAGCGCGTGGTACCGGAACCACTCGCGCCGGCGGTCGAGCGGGACGAGGAACACGTTCGTCGCCTCGAGCCGGCGCAGCTGCTCGTCCGCGCCAGGCTCGTCGAGCACCGCGTCGCACAGGGGCGCGCTGAGGTGCTCGAGCACGGCGGTGTGCAGCAGGAACTGCCGGGCGTCCGCCGGCAGCCGGCCGAAGGCCTCCCGCTGCAGGTAGTCGGCCACGTACCGGTCGTCACCGGTGATGGCGACCGCGTCGCCGCCGCCGTCCCGGGCGATGAGCGACGCGAGGTACACGCCGACCGGCCAGCCCTCGGTGCGCGCGGTCACCGCGCTCGCGGCCTCGGGGGAGAGGTCGACGTCGGAGGCGGCGAACACCGTCCGGGTGCCGGCCGCGTCGAGCGCCAGGTCGCGCGGGCCGATCTCGAACGTGTCGCCGAGAGCGCGCAGCCGCGGGATGTGCGGCTGCTCGTCGCGGCTCGCCGCCACCAGCTGGGATCCGGGTGGGACGCCTGCGATCACCACGCCCAGCGCGTCGTGGCACGCGGAGGACCGGATCTCGTGGAGGTCGTCCAGCATGAGCACGAACGGGAGCGGGCTCGCCCGCAGCGCAGCGCCGAGCCGGGGAGCGGAGCGGGCCAGGACGGAGGCCCTGGGGCCACCCATCTCGTCCTCGACGGCGGGGTCGACCAGCCCCAGCCGGACGCACGCGGAGGCCAGCACAGTCAGCAGGCGGGCCGGGTCGTCGTCGAACCGGTCGAGGGACACCCACGCGACCGGGCGGTCCTCCAGCCGCAGCCACTCCGTCAGGAGGGTGGTCTTGCCGTACCCGGCCGGGGCGGTGATGCCGACGACCCGCCTGCCGCGCGTCCGTGCCGACCCGACCAGCGCTGCACGACTCACCGTGCCGGCCCGATGCGCCGGTACGGCCAGCTTGGCGTCCAGCAGCACCGCGCCGAGCGCGTTCCCCCTGTGGACGCCCGATTGCTCAGGCCTCACCCGGCCAGACTAGGGCCCCGGGTGCGCGATCGGACAAGACCGGGCAGATCGGGTGTGTCGGGCGACCGCTGCCAGGGATCAGCGGGAGTGGACCATGTCGCCGACGGCGAGGCGCCGCAGGACCTCGATGACGACCGTGGCCGAGCGGTCGGCGGCGTCGTCGACGTGCGTGAGGAAGTCGGCGCCCGCCACCGGACCGCACAGGTCCGAGATGCCGCGGACCGAGAGGAACGGCACCCCGTACAGGTGAGCGGTGTGCGCCAGCGCGGCGGACTCCATGTCGGTGGCCATGGCCGACGGGAACGCCGTACGGATGCGGTCGACGCGGCTGGCGTCGATGAACGCGTCGCCGGACAGGATCATGCCGCTCACGACGCGCAGGTCCACCGTCGCGGTCGCCGCGGCGTCGTGCAGGATCTGCTCGGCCTCGTAGACCTCGGGCATGCCCGGCACCTGCCCCAGCTCGTACCCGAACGCCCGCGCGTCCGCTCCGGAGTAGAGGTACTCGGACCCCACCACGACGTCGCCGACGCGCACCCCGGTGCCGAGCCCGCCCGCGCTGCCCGCGCTGATCACCGCACGCGGGTGCGTGCCCTGGATGGCCACGGCGGCCGCGGTCGCGGAGTTGACGAGCCCGATGCCGCACTGCACGAGCAGCACCTGCCGACCCGAGATCGTGAGCAGCCGGTGCTCGGCGTGGCCCATCGGGGTCGGGTCGCCGGCGACGTCCGCCCGGTTCACGAAGGCGGCGGCCTCGTCGGCCATCGCCGTGACGATGACCGCGTCGACGGCGATCATGCGGTGACCGTGCTCCACTGCTCGCGCGCGCCCAGGAAGGTCCGCGCCGCGTCCTGCGCCCCGGTCAGGGTGTGGTTGGCGCCCCAGCCGCACTGCACCTCGTTGGCTGCGGGCACCTCGGTGGCCGTCGTGATGTCGGTGAGCGTGTCCTGCACCAGGCCGAGCACGTCGTCGTACGCCCACTCGCCCTGCAGGATCAGGTAGAACCCGGTCTGGCAGCCCATCGGGGAGAAGTCGATGACCCGCTCGGAGTGGTTGCGCGAGTGCTCCGCGAACAGGTGCTCGAGCGAGTGGATCGTCGGCATCTCCAGGTGCGCGACGTTCGGCTGGGTGAAGCGGACGTCGTACTTCTGGATGACGTCACCGGCGGGCAGCTGCTTGGTGTCGGCCAGGCGCACGTAGGGCGCGACGACGGTCCGGTGGTCGAGGTTGAACGACTCGACGTTCATGCGGGGCTGGTTCACGGCACAGGTCCTTCGCGATCGGAGGCGTCCATTGTCCCCCGACCGGCGCGTGCGACCGAACCGGTCCTCGTACGATCGGCCGGTGCCGACCCCCGAGTACGTCCTGGACCTGCGCTCCGCCGTCGGGCACCACCTGCTCTGGCTGCCGGGCGTGACCGCGGTCGTCCTGCGCGGCGACGAGGTGCTCCTGGTGAAACGCTCGGACAACGGCGCGTGGACGCCCGTGACCGGCATCGTCGACCCCGGCGAGGAGCCGGCGGTGGCGGGGGCGCGCGAGGTGATGGAGGAGGCGTCGGTCGTCGCCGTCCCCGAGCGGCTGGCCTCCGTGCACGCGCTGCCTCCGATGACGTACGAGAACGGCGACCGGGCCCAGTATCTCGACCTCACGTTCCGGTTCCGGTACGTGTCGGGCGAGCCCTTCCCCGAGGACGGAGAGAACACCGAGGCGGCCTGGTTCCCGCTCGACGCGCTCCCGCCGATGTCCGCGGAGATGCATCGCCGGATCGAGAGCGCACTGGCGCCCGACGGACCGGCGTCGTTCGGCGCCTGAGCTAACGCGCGAGCCGCTCGACCACGGCGCCGTAGAGCCCCGGTGCCGCGGCGGCGAGGGGCACGATCCCGCGCCGCAGGGGCGACCCGGCCGCGACGAGCAGGCCGCTGGTGATGAGCCGGTAGTCCCGGGTCGCGGAGGTCCACGCCTTCTCGTAGGCCGCGTTCGAGCGGTGCACGTCGTCGTCGAGGGTGGCGACGGCGGCGCGGGCCTGCGCCAGCCCGACGCGGACACCCTCGCCGGTGAGGGCGTCGACGTAGCCGGACGCGTCGCCGACGAGCCGCACGCGCCCCGCGGTGCGGCGGCGGGTCTGCTGGTGCAACGGGCCGGCGCCGCGGGCGGGACCGAGCGTCTGCCCGGCACCGAAGTGGCGGCGCAGGGCGCCGAACGTCTCGAGCGTGCTGTCGAAGTCGTGGCGGGCGGGCCCGAGGAGCGCCACCCCGACGATGTCGTCCGCCACCGGTGTCACGTAGGCCTCGACGGACCGACCCCAGTGCACCTCGACCATGTCGGTCCACGGCTCCGCCCGGAAGTGCTTGCGGACGCCGAACCGTCGACCCGTCGCGCGGCGCTGGACCGCGAGGTCCACCTGCCGGCGGACCGTCGAGTGCAGGCCGTCGCAGGCGAGCAGCCAGCGGCCCCGGATCCCCGCGCACCAGACGGAGGACTCGTCCTGCTCGACCGCGCCGCCCCGGCCGGTGACGACGACGGCGCCGAGCTCGGCCGCGCGACGCGCGAGCGCGGCGTGCAGGACGGTCCGGCGGACCCCGAGGCCCGGTGCGGTCGCGAACGGGTGGTCGGCGACGACCGTGCCACGCAGGTACCGGATCCCGGCCAGCGGATGTCCCTCGGGGTGGACGCCGAGGCGAGCCAGTGCCGCGACCGCCCCCGGGAGGAGACCCTCGCCGCACGCCTTGTCCACGGGGGTGGCCCGCGGCTCCACGACGACGACCGACAGGCCGGCCAGACGTCCCTCGATCGCGGCCGCGAGCCCGATCGGACCGCCCCCGATCACCAGCAGGTCGACGTCGGTCATGCCGCGGCCTGGCTGACGGACCGCAGCGCGCGCTCCTCGGTGGGGATCCGGAAACCGAGCAGCAGCACGGCGTTGAGCACGGTGAACGCGACCGCGGTGACCCAGGCGGTGTGCACCAGGGGGAGGGCGGCGCCCTCGACGGCGACGGCGACGTAGTTGGGATGGCTCAGCCACCGGTACGGACCGCGCTTCACCAGGGCGATCCCGGGCACCACGATGACGCGGGTGCTCCACTGGTTGCCGAGCGTCGCGATGCACCACCAGCGCAGCGCGTTCGCGGCCACCACGAGGGCCAGTGCCGTCCAGCCCAGCGCGGGCAGGAACGGCCGGTCGGCCACGTGCACCTCGACCAGGCACGCAACCAGCAGCCCGGTGTGCAGGGCGACCATCGGCGGGTAGTGGCGCTTGCCCGTCTCGACGCCCCCGTGCGCGAACGCCCAGGTCACGTGCCTCTGCGAGACCACCAGCTCGGCCAGGCGCTCGAGCGCGACGACGACGATCAGCCAGTCGTACCAGGTCACCTACGGCTCCTCGGGCCAGCGCAGCAGGACGGTCTCGGTGCACACGCCCGGACCGATGGCGAACAGGACTCCCGCGGACCCGGGGATCTGACCGCCGGCGGCGAGCTCGTCGGCCAGCACGTGCAGCACGCCCGACGAGCTGAGGTTGCCCACCCGGGACAGCGACCGCCAGCTCGCCGCGAACGCCTCGTCGGGCAGGCCCAGGCCGCGGGCCGCCGCCTGCAGGATGCGCGGTCCCCCCGTGTGCGCCACCCACGTGCCCACGTCGGCGACCTTGAGCTGGTGCGCCGCCAGCAGGTCGACCACGCCCGCCCCGAGGTGCTGCTCGACGAGGTCGGCCAGGCTCGCCGCGAGCACGATCCGGAACCCGCTGCCGCCGATGTCCCAGCCCAGCGCGTCGGTGGTGTCCGGGTACAGCGCGCTCCGGGAGTCCACGACGTCGACGCCGCCCTCGACCTGCGCGGCGCGGTCGCTGCCCACCATGACGACCGCCGCGGCGCCGTCCCCGAAGAGCCCGCTGGACACGATGTTCGCCATCGAGTCGTCCCCCTGCTGGAGCGTCAGCGAGCACAGCTCGACCGACACCAGGAGGGCCACGTCCTGCGGGTGGCCCTGCAGGTAGTCGCGGACCCGGGCGATCCCGGCGGCGCCCGCGACGCAGCCGAGCCCGAACACGGGGAGCCGCTTGAGGTCCGGGCGCAGCCCGAGCCGTTCGACCAGGAGCGCGTCGAGCGACGGCGTGGCGATGCCGGTGACGGAGGTGAACAGCAGGAAGTCGACGTCGGCGGCGCCCAGACCGGCCGCGGCCAGGGCCAGCCGGCACGCCTCGGCCGCGAGCGCCGTGCCCTCGCGCACGAACGCGTCGTTGGCGGCCGTGAAGGTGGTGAGCCCGGCGTACTCGTCGAGGGGCAGGGCCAGGTGGCGCGTCTCGATGCCGGTCGCGGCGTGGATCCGCTCGATCGTGGCGCTGCGTCGCGGGTCCGACGAGAGCAGCGGGGCGATCGTGGCGGTGATCTCGCTCTGGGCGTGGACGTGCCGGGGGAGGACGGGGGCGATCGAGGCGATGCGCACCATTCGGGCATCGTGCCATGCGGACGCCAGGGCGCAAGGTCCCACGCGTGAGGTGCGACCTGCGACGATGGCGCCGTGACCGAGGGCTCATTGCGTCAGGGCGCCCGTGACCTCGCGCTGGCGAGCCACCCGGGCCCGACCGTCGCGGTCACCGCGTTCTCGATCGCCATGGCCGCGGGCGCCGGGGCTCCACCGCTGACCACCGCCCTCGTCGGCGCGGCGGTCCTGGCTGGGCAGCTCTCGGTGGGCTGGTCGAACGACTGGATCGACGCCGAGCGGGACGCGGCGGTCGGCCGGACGGACAAGCCCGTCGGCACGGGCCGCCTGAGCGTCTCGACGGTCCGGACCGCGGCACTGTCGGCCGCCGCCGCCTGCGTCGTCCTCTCGCTCGCGCTCGGGTGGAAGGCGGGCCTGGTGCACCTGGCGACGGTCGCGTCGGCCTGGGCCTACAACGCGCGCCTGAAGAGCACGGTGTGGTCCTGGGCGCCCTACGCCTTCTCGTTCGGGTTCCTGCCGCTGGCCATCGCGCTGGCCCTGCCCGGCGCACCGGTCGCCGCGTGGTGGGCGATCGCGGCAGGCGCCCTGCTCGGGGTCGGCGCGCACGGGGCCAACGTGGTGCCCGACCTGCAGGACGACCGGGCCACCGGCGTGCGCGGGCTGCCGCACCGGGTGGGTGGCACGGCGACGAGCATCGGCACGGCCCTCGCGCTCGTCGGCGCGACGGTGCTGCTCGTCCTGGCGCCCCCCGGTCCTCCGCGCGCGATCGCCGCCGGCGCGCTCGTCCTCGCGGTCGGGCTGACGATCGCCGGCACCGTGCTGGCACTGAGCGGCGGGCGCAGCCGGCTGCCGTTCACGTTCGCGATCGGTGTCGCTGCGGTCGACGTCGTCCTGCTGGTGCTCTCGGACTGGGTGGTGGGCTGACCGCTTGACTTCGAGCGCACTCGAAGGGGCAGGGTGCAAGGACACCCCCGATCCAAGGAGCAGCCGTGCGCGTCGGTGTCCACCTCATGCGGTTCGACTCGGTCGAGCCGTCCGCCCTGCGTCAGGAGCTGGCCGACACCGCGTCGGCGGCCGAGGAGGCCGGCCTCGCCTGGGTCTCCGTCATGGACCACTACTTCCAGATGACCGCGGCCGGGTTCCCCGCCGAGGACCCGATGCTCGAGGCCTACACGACGCTCGGCTACCTGGCCGGTGTCACGTCGAACGTGCAGCTCGGCGTCCTGGTCACCGGCGTGACGTACCGGCACCCCGGGCTGCTGGCCAAGATCGTCGCCACGCTCGACGTGCTCAGCGGCGGGCGCGCGACGCTCGGCATCGGGGCCGCCTGGTACGAGGAGGAGCACCGCGGGCTCGGCGTGCCGTACCCGCCGCTGGCCGAGCGGTTCGAGCGGCTCGAGGAGACGCTCCAGATCAGCCGCCAGATGTGGGACCCGACGAACGACGGACCCTTCGACGGCAAGCACTACCAGCTGGCGCAGACTCTCTGCTCGCCCCAGCCGCTGACGCGTCCCGAGCTCCTGATCGGCGGCGGCGGTGAGCGCAAGACGCTGCGCCTGGTGGCCCAGTACGGCGACGCCTGCAACCTCTTCGCGACGACCCCCGACCAGGTCGCCCACAAGCTCGACGTCCTCAAGGGCCACTGCGAGGACGTCGGCCGCGACCCCGCCGAGATCCGGGTGACCCTGCTGCACGGCGGGGACACGCTCCTGACCGGCGACGTCGACACGTTCGTCGAGCAGATGACGCCGTACGCGAAGCTCGGCGTCGAGACCGTGATCCTGCGACCGCCGGCCACCAGCCTGTCGGCGTGGGTGCGGGACGCGGTCGCCCCGGCGGTGCCGGCGGTCGCGGACCTCGGCTGACGGTCTAGGCCGTCGCGACCTCGACCCCGTCCGCCGCCGCGCGCAGCGCCGCGACGTCGAGCTTGCTCATGGTGAGCATCGCGTTCAGGGCGCGGCCTGCGCGGGCGGGGTCGGGGTTGCTCAGCAGCTCGGGCAGGGCGGTCGGGATCACCTGCCAGGACAGGCCCCAGCGGTCCTTGAGCCAGCCGCAGGCCCCCGGCTCGCCGCCGTCCGCGGTCAGGGCGTCCCACACGCGGTCGYACTCCGCCTGGTCCTGGACGGACACCTGCATGGAGAACGCCTCGGTGAAGGAGTACATCGGACCACCGTTGAGCGCCTGGACCTCCAGGCCGTCGAGCACGAAGCTCACGGTGAAGGCGGTGCCGGCCGGCTGCGGGGCGCCCTCGCCGTAGCGGGCGACCGAGACGATGCGGGAGTTCGGGAAGATCGACACGTAGCGCTCGGCGGCCTGCTCTGCCTCGTCGTCGAACCACAGGAACGGGCTGATGGTCTGCATGGCGGTACCTCCGGTGTGAGCGACGCGGGGCCCGGTGCCCGGCGTCCTTCGTCAGGTGGTCGGAGCCGGGTCGGGGATCTCGACATCCTCGGGCAGTCCTCGGCCCGCCGATCCGTCGAGCTGTTCCCAGACCGCCACCGCCTCGTTCCGCGAGGAGACACCGAGCTTGCGGTAGGTCGAGATGGCCTGCGTCTTCACAGTGTTGCGCGACACGCCGAGACGCTCGGCGATCAGAGGGAACGTGAGGTGCGTCGCCAACAGCGGCATGAGCCGCACCTCCGCCGGCGTGAGCGGGTCGGTCCGGCCGAGCGCCGCGGCCTCGTGCACGAGCCCAGCCAGCGCCGCGACGTGGTCGGGGAGGTCTCCCAGGCCGGGCCGCCGGTGCACGATGTCCTCCGCCTGGCGCACCGCCGAGGCCGCCGCATGGAGGTCACCGACCCCGAGCGCGGCTCGGGCGGTCACCAGGAGCGCCTGCGTGGAGACCACGGGTAGGGCAGGGGTGAGCAGGTGGCGCACGGCCAGGGCGCGACGCGTGTGGGCGATCGCCTCGTCGCGCAGGCCGCGGTGCAGCGCCGCGCGGGCGGCCCAGGCATGCACGAGCGCGCTGGTCCAGTAGGTGGCGTGGCCCTCCCGGTCGACGATCGCCCCGGCCCGGTCGACCATGGCGAGGGCCGCCGGCCAGTCGTCCCGCGCGACGGCGACCGCGGCGCGCTCGCATAGGGTGACGGCCACGAGCGGCTGCGCACGCGACGCCTCCGCCGCGTCCATGGCGTCGACGAACAGGTCGTCGGCCGCGTCGAGGTCGCCCTCGAGCAGGGCGGCGAGGCCTTCCGTGTGCAGCATCGTGGCTCGGAAGGGGCTGGCGGGGGACAGCCCGTTCCACGCGGTCCGAGCGTCGAGACGCATCTGCTGGGTCCCGTGGCGCGCCTCGATCGCGTGCAGGTACGCCAGGACACCCTCGACGGTGCTGCCGTCCGGGAGCGGGCCGCTCCGGCGCGTCGCCCTCGCCCGCGCCGACCACTGCTCGGCCTTCGCGGAGTCGCCGACCAGGGCGAAGACCAGCGAGGCGTGCGCGGCGACCGCGGGGAAGGAGTCGACGTCCTCGGCCTCCTCCAGCCAGGACATCCACTGCCGGACGATGTCGATGCCGCCGGCCGCCCAGGTCGGCTGGGCCCACCTCAGGACCAGGTCGGCCACCTGCTGGAGGTCGTGGCTCAGACGTGCGTGCGCGACGGCGGGCCCCGGCCGATCCGCGTCCGCGTACCAGAGTCCCGCGCGACGGTGGAGCTCAGGGACGAGCTCGGGCTCCTTGCGGTGCAGCTCCGCGGCGAGCAGCTCCTGCAGGAGGGGGTGGCACCTGTACCGCTCACCCCCGCGGTCCACCGGCTGCACGACCCCGTGCGCGGCCAGGTGCTCCAGGGCCGCGCCCGAGGAGCGGGCGCGCAGCACCGCGTCGCAGACCGGGCCCGACAGCTCGTCGAGGATCGAGCAGCGGACGAGCAGGGCGGTCTCGCGCGCACTCAGCCCGGCGAGCACCTCGGTCCGCAGGTACTCGCGCATGTACGCGTCGTCCCCCGTGAAGCTGCCCGCTCCCGGGTCGCCGCCGGCGTGCAACGCCAGGGCGGCGAGCCAGACGCTCACCGGCCACCCTTCCGTCCGGCGCAGGAGGTCGGTCGCCGCGGCGGGCGCCAGCGTGATGCCTGTGCGCGCGAGCACGTCGGCGACCTCGTCGTCGCGCAGCGCGAGCTCGGCCGACCCCATCTCGAGGAGCTGGCCGGAGGCGCGGAGCCGGGCGACGGGCAGGCGGGGCCGGGCCCGGGAGGTGAAACCCACGCGCCAGGTCTCGGGCAGCCGGTCGACGACGTCGGTGAGCACGTTGATGCTGCCCGCGTGGGTGATGGCCTGCAGGTCGTCGAGGAGCAGGGTGCGCGGTGGGTGAGCGGCGAGGGTGGACACCAGTCCCGCGACGGACACGACGCCGGGTCCCGGACCCGCCGCGCGGCCGAGAGCGGTCAGGAGGGCGACGGGGTCGTTGTCGGCCTCGGTGCAGGTGTGCCACACCGCGGCCCCTGCCAGGCGCTCCGCCCACTGGGCGAGCACGGCCGACTTGCCGTACCCGGGTGGAGCGACGATGGCGACCACCCGCGCACGCGAGGCCATGAGCTGGTCGACCAGCGCGGCGCGGGGCACGACGCCTGCGTGCGCGCGAGGTCGACCCGTGTCGACGGGGTCCGTCTCCCGCCCGGACGCCGCTCGACGAACCCGCGCGGACGAAACGGACCAAACGTGACGTTCCCCCACACCGGGTCACGCTACCCCCGGGCACCCTACGCACAAGGAGGCGGCTCCCGGTCAGTCCGGCGTGGGGGCAGCCAGGTCGATGTGCGGGACGTCGTCGGTGTCGTCGCCCCACGCGATCCGGCGCGGCGAGTCGTGCGACTCGACGGTCGCGGCATGGTCGCGGTCGAAGTAGTCCCACGCCCAGCTGAGGAACGCGTCGGTGCGGCTGTGCACGCCGCTGAGCAGCATCGCGTGGACCCCGAGCCAGGCGGCGAACGCGAGCGGACCGTCCACCTCGTGGCGGTGCGCACCGACCTCGGCGACGGCGGCGTTGCGGCCGATCATCGCCATGATGCCCTTGTCCTTGTAGTGGAACGGCGCCACGTCGTCGCCCTGCTCGGAGCGCAGGATGTTCTGCGCGGCCCAGCGGCCGGACTGCTGCGCGACCGACCCGAGCTGGGGGAGCGTCGCCTCCCCGGCCTGCGGTCCCGAGGGGATGTTCGCCACGTCGCCGACGGCCCACACCCCGGCGAAGCCCTCGACGCCCAGGTCCGACCGGACGTCGATCCTGCCGCCGCGGCCGGTGCTGGGCCCCGCGTCCTGCGCGATGGCCGAGGCCGACTCGCCGCCCGCCCAGATGACGGTCCGCGTCGGCAGGCTCGTCCCGTCGTCGAGGTCGACCCTGTCCGCGTGGACCTCCTTCACGCCGACGCCCAGCCGCAGGTCGACGCCGTCCTCGGTCAGGTGCCGGTGCGCGTACGTCTGCGCGCGCGAGGAGAACTGGCCCAGCACCGCCTTCCCCCGGTCGACCAGGTGCACCTGGACGTCGTCGGGAACGCGGCCCTGGACCTGCAGCGCCTTCACCAGCTCGGCGAGGGCGCCCGAGACCTCGACGCCGGTCGGGCCCCCGCCGACCACCACGACGTCGCGCGCGTGCGGTCCGAAGGTCCCGTGGGCGGACTCGTCGACGACCAGAGCGCGGTGGTGCCGGCGCAGCCGCTCGGCATCAGCCACCGAGTAGAGCGGGAAGGCGTGCTCGCGTGCGCCGGGGATGCCGAAGAAGTTCGGGCGGGCGCCGGCGGCGAACACCACGTGATCGGCGGACATGGACCGGCCGTCGTCGAGGACGAGCGTGCGGTCCGCGAGCGAGGCGGACGCGACCCCCTGGACCACGACGTCGACGCTCGGCACGTCCGCGAAGATCGCGCGCAGCGGCCGGGCGACGTCCTCGGCCGGCAGCTGCGACGTGGCCACCTGGTAGAGCAGGGGCTGGAACTGGTGGTAGTCGGTGCGGTCGACGAGCGTGGTGTGCACGCCCGCCTCGCCGAGGACCTGCGCCGCCGCCACGCCGGCCAGGCCGCCCCCGAGGACCAGGACGTCCGTCACAGCGACATCTCCTGGACGCGCTCCGCCAGGATGATCCGCGCGGCGGCCTCGATGAGGGCGAGGTGCGAGAACGCCTGCGGGATGTTGCCCAGGTGCCGCGCGGCGTCCACCTCGAACTCCTCGGCGTACAGCCCGAACGGGGAGGCGATCCGGAGCAGGCGCTCCATGAGGTCGAGAGCGCGCTGCCTCTCGCCGACCACCATGAGGGCCGAGACCAGCCAGAACGAGCAGATGACGAACGTGCCCTCCTTGCCGGACATCCCGTCGTCGGTCTCGTCGGTCTTGTAGCGCAGGACGAACCCGTTCTCGGAGAGCTCGTCGGCGATGGCGAGGACGCTCGCGTGCAGGCGCTCGTCGGTGCCGGGCAGCAGGCCGAAGTGCGCCGCCAGCAGGGTCGAGGCGTCGAGCGCGTCCGTGTCGTAGTGCTGCCGCAGGACCCCGCGGTCGCTCACGCCGTGGGAGAGGATGTCGGCCTTGATCTCGGCCGCGGTGGCGGACCAGGACGCCTCCAGGTCCGGCTCGCCGCGGATGCCTGCCAGCTGGGCCGCACGGTCCATGGCGACCCAGCACATGATCTTCGACGACACGTAGTGCTGCGGCTTGCCGCGCGCCTCCCAGATGCCCTGGTCGGGCTGCTGCCAGATCGCTGCGGCGCACTGCGCCTGGGCCTTGACGATCGGCCACAGCCGCGCGGGCAGCCGTTCGCTGCGCCGGGTGTGCAGCAGGATCGAGTCCAGCACGGAGCCGAAGACGTCGTTCTGCTTCTGGTCGAAGGCGCCGTTGCCGAGGCGGACGGGGCGCGCGCCCTGGTACCCGGTGAGCTCGTCGCGGGTAGTCTCGGTGAGGTCGCGCCGGCCGTCGATGCCGTACATGATCTGCAGCGCGCCGTCCTCGTTGGGCTCGACGTCCGCGACGAACTGCATGAACTCGTCGGCCTCCCAGTCGAGCCGCAGGTAGTGCAGCGCCTGGAGCGTGAACGTCGAGTCCCGCATCCAGGTGAACCGGTAGTCCCAGTTGCGCTCGCCGCCGGGGGTCTCGGGCAGCGAGGTCGTCAGGGCGGCCACCGTGGCGCCGGTCGGCATGAAGGTCAGCCCTTTGATCACCAGCGCGGAGCGTTCGACGTAGGGCCGCAGGCGGTGGTCGGGCATGAGCGCCCGGCCCAGCCAGCGCCGCCAGAAGTCGCGGGTCGCCGCGATCCTTGCCACCGCGTCGTCCGAGTCGGCGGGGCCGTCGAGCGAGGCGCCCCACGACAGCGCGCAGAACACCGTCTCGCCCGCGGCGAGCTCGTGCCGGCCGCGGAGCGCGTCGCCCTCGACACCCAGGGCGAGATCGGTGTGCAGGCGCAGCGACAGCCCGTTCCCGCTGATGTCCGCCGTGTGGCCGCCCACCGCGTCGAGCGACCACGGCGACCGCGTCCGGCCGTAGTCGAACGCCGGGTCGCACACGAGCTCGATGCGCACGGACCCCTCGAGGCACGTCGCGGTCCGCACCAGCAGGTGCTCGGCGTCGTCGTCGGAGGGCGGGCGCGTGTGCGGCGTCGTCTCGTCGGGACCCTCGCGCCGGGCCATGGTGAGCGCGTCGCGGACCTCCACCCACCCGGACGGCGTGTGCCACGTGGTGACGAGCACGTTGGTGCCGGGGTCGTACGCACGGGACGTCGGCACGTTGATCCCGTACGGCGCGAACCGGAAGTAGCCGGCGCCGCGGTCGAGCAGGCTGCCGAACACGCTCTGGCTGTCGAACCGGGGGGCGCACAACCAGTCGACCGACCCGTCCGGTGCGACGAGGGCGCCCGTGTGGCAGTCCGAGAGGAAGGCGTACTGGGCGATCGGCGGGAACGGCGATTCCGGGCTGTTCGAGTCCACGGTGTCCTCCTGGTGGGTTGTCCTCAGGCGAGCCGGGCGAGCAGGTGGTCGCCGACCCGCAGGGCGTTCGCCATGGCCGTGAGCGCGGGGTTCACCGCGCCGATGCTCGGGAAGAAGCTGGTGTCGACGACGTAGAGGTTGTCCACCTCGTGCGTCCTGCAGTCGCGGTCGAGCACCGACGTCGCCGGGTCGTCGCCGAACCGGACCGTGCCGGCCTGGTGCGCGCAGCCTGCGACCGGGATGTCGTTCTTCATGTACAGGTCCCGGGGGACGAGGTGGTGCGGGTGCATGCCGAGGTGCCCGAGGTTGTGCTTGACCCGGCTGTACAGCTCGTCGAGGGGCTGCCGGTTGTTCGGGGTGTACGTCAGCACGATGTCCCCGTGGTTGCCCAGGGTCACGCGGTTGTCGGGGTCGGGCAGGTCCTCGGCCGACAGCCAGAAGTCGACCGCGTGCTCCGCGACCTCCTCGAGGGCGAACAGCGGCGCAAGCTTCGCGATGGGCTTCTCGCCGCGGTACATCGGCGCGGACGACTTGCCGACCATCTGCACGTTGCCCATGGGGAACGCGAAGTGCTCGTCGCCGAAGTAGTAGTCGTTGACGCCGAGGGTCTTCTGGAACCGGGTGTCGTTGCGCTCGATGGAGATCGCCAGGAACGCCCGGCTGTTGTGGAACATGTAGTGGCGGCCCACGTGGTCGGACCCGTTGGCCAGACCGTTCGGGTGCCGGTCGTTGGCGCTGGCCAGGAGGAGCTTCGCCGAGTTGGCGGCACCGGCCGAGACCACGACGACATCGCCGGAGAACCGCTGCTCGACGCCGTCGACGTGGGCGACCACCGAGGTCACCGTGCGCCCGGAGTCGTCGGTCTCCAGCCGGCGCACCTCGGCGTTGCGGACCAGCGTGACGTTCGGGTGCTCCACGGCGGGCCGCACCGCGATGACCTCCGCGTCGGACTTGGCGTGCAGCAGGCACGCGAACCCGTCGCACGTGGCGGTGCGGATGCAGGGGCTGTAGGCCGGGTTCGCCTCGTCAAGCATGATGCCCGAGGGGGAGTGGAACGGGTGCAGGCCGATCTTCGCCATGTCGTCGAAGAGGCGCTGGATGCGCGGCTCGTGCGACACCGGGGGGAACGGGTACGGGCCGCTCGACGGCGGTTCGGTGGGGTCCTCGCCGCGCGCGCCGTGCACCTGGTACAGGTCCTCGGCCTGCGTGTAGTACGGCTCGAACTCGTCGTACCCGACCGTCCACGCCGGCGAGATACCGCCGTGGTGCTGCAGCTCCCCGAAGTCCCGCTCGCGCAGCCGGTAGAGCGCGGCGCCGTAGAACTTGGTCGCGCCGCCCACGTTGTAGTGCACCTGCGGCTGGAACGCCCGGCCCTGGTGGTCGTACCAGGTGTCCTTGGAGACGTACCGGTTCTTGACGAACACCTCGGTCGCGTCCCAGTTGGCCAGCTCGCGCGGCAGCCAGTCGCCCCGTTCGAGAAGGAGGATCTTCTTGCCCGAGGGGGCCAGGCGGTGCGCGAGGGTCCCGCCTCCCGCGCCCGACCCGATGATGACGACGTCGTAGTGCTCGGTCATCTCGTCCGCCTCACAGACCCGGGCTGCTGTGCATGATGCCGCCGTCGGCGAAGATCGTCGTGGCCGTGAGGTACGTCGCGCCGTCGCCCGCCAGGAAGGCGACGAGGCTGGCGATCTCCTCGGGCTCGGCCATCCGGCCGAGCGGGATGGCGGCGTCGAGCGTCTTCATCTTCTCGGGGTCGTTCATGGTCGACGTGTTGATCGGGGTGGCGACCGCGCCGGGCCCGACGCCGACCACCTGCACCCCCTGCGGCCCGAGCTCGACGCCCGCGGTCCGGGTCAGCATCCGCATCCCGCCCTTGGACAGGCAGTAGGCGGTGTTCCCGGGCATGGGCCAGTCCTCGTGCACCGACGTCATGTTGATGATCCGGCCGCCCGTGCCCTGCTTGATCATCTGCTTGGCGGCGATCTGGGTGCCGAAGAACGCGCTCTTGAGGTTGATGTCCATGACGCGCTGGTACTGCTCCTCGGTGGTGTCGAGGACCGACGTGCGCGTCTCGATGCCCGCGTTGTTCACCATGATGTCGAGGCGACCGAACGCCTCCACCGTGCGCGCGACGAGCATCTCCAGGTCCGCGACCTTGCTGACGTCCGCGTCCACCCCGATGGCCTGGTCGCCGAGGGCGTGCACCTGCTTCTCCAGCTCCTCGGTGGCCTCGGGGTGGGCGACGAAGTCGATGACGATGTTCGCCCCCGCCTCCGCGAGCGCCAGGACGACCGCCTTGCCGATGCCGCTGTTACCGCCCGTGACCACCGCCACTTTCCCGTGCAGGCTCATGCGCGTGCTCCTTCGTCGAGAGGTGCGGACGGGCCCGTGCTCGGGTCCGGTGGTGCGGCCGTCGCGGGGCCGACGACCCGGCGACGGAAGACGACGTACGTCCAGCCCTGGTACAGCAGCACCACGGGGACGAGGACCAGCGCGACGATCGTCATGACCCTGAGCGCGTACGGCCCGGACGCCGTGCTCGTGACGGTGAGGCTGTCGGCCGCCGCGGAGCTGGACACCAGGACGTTCGGGTAGAGGTTGGCGAAGATCGTCACGACGGTCAGCGCGATCCCGAGCGCCGTCGCCGTGAAYGC
The DNA here is from genome assembly GCF_056402235.1 of Cellulomonas sp. P4_B5_2. Taxonomy (NCBI): domain Bacteria; kingdom Bacillati; phylum Actinomycetota; class Actinomycetes; order Micrococcales; family Cellulomonadaceae; genus Cellulomonas; species Cellulomonas sp. P4_B5_2. The sequence continues at coordinate 5,616 of NZ_JBFUHU010000014.1, read as the reverse complement.
CCAGCCCTCGCGGTGCGCCCGCAGCAGGGCACCCGCGGCGAGCACCGCCACCACGGCGAGCGCGGGCGGCAGGACACCGCGCAGCGCGGGGGCGTCGGACACGGACGGTGTCCAGACGGCGAGTCCGACCAGCAGCACGGCCGCCGGGACGTGGGCGACGGCGGCGGCGCGGTGCGCGCGGTGGCGCACCGGACCCTCGGTCCGCAGAGCGAGGAACGTGGCGCCGTGCAGCACGCACAGGGCGGTGAGGGTGAGCCCGACGAGCAGGCCGTAGCCCGTGACGGAGTCGGCGACCGTGCCGGTGAACTCCTCGGAGGAGTCGACCGGCAGGCCGGCGAGGAGGTTGCCGAGTGCGACGCCGAGGAGGAGAGGGCACAGGGCGCTGCCGATCGTCAGGCTCCACGACCAGGTCTGCCGCCAGCGGGTCGCCTCCATCCGCCCTCGGAACTCGAACGAGACGCCCCGGCCGATGAGCGCCACGAGCAGGAGCACCAGCGGCAGGTACATCGCGGAGAACCACGTGGCGTACCAGCTGGGGAAGGCGGCGAAGATCGCGGCGGCGCCGACGATCAGCCAGACCTCGTTGCCGTCCCAGAAGGGGCCGATGGAGTTGATCGCGACGCGCTCCTCGGTGTCGGTGCGCCCCACCGCCTTGTGCAGCATGCCCACGCCGAAGTCGAACCCCTCCAGCACGAAGAAGCCGGTCCAGAGGAACGCGACGATGACGAACCACAGCGTCGGCAGGGTCATCGGGACACCTCCTCAGAACGTCAGGGCCGGGACGCGGGGCCGGCCGTCGTCGTCGCTGTCCTCGGGCTCCTCGAGCTCCAGGCCGCGACGCGCGTACCGGAGCATGAGGAAGACGTTGACGGCACCGAGCACGACGAAGGCGGCGTAGAACACGACGAGGCTGACCAGCAGCTCGGTGGCGCTGACGGACGGGGAGGCACCGTCGGAGGTCTTCATGAGGCCCTGCACGATCCAGGGCTGGCGGCCGTTCTCGGTGAGCATCCAGCCGGCCGTGTTCATGAGGAACGGCGCGGCGACGGCCCACGTCGCCACGAACAGGAACACGCGCGCCGTCGGCAGCCGGCGGCGCCAGACCAGCCACACGCCCCAGAGGGCGACGAGCGCGGCGAGCGAGCCGAGGTACGCCATCACGCGCATCGACCAGTACTGCACGAAGACGTTGGGCACGTAGTCCCCGGGCCCGTACTGCTCCTGGTACTGCGCATTCAGCTCGTCCATCCCCTGGACCTCGCCGTCCCACGTCCCGGTGGCGAGGATCGAGAGCAGGTGGGGGATCTCGATGATCTTCGACGGGTCCTGGTCGTTGTTGCCGCCGCCGATCTGGAACGCCGAGAACGAGCACGGCTGGCACGTGGTCCACTGCGCCTCGGCCGCGGCGATCTTCATCGGCTGGTACGTCGCCTCGATGACCCCGAGGTGGCTGCCGACACCGAGCGCCAGCAGGATCGACGGGAGCAGCACGGCGAGCGACACCTTCGCCGAGCGCGTGAACAGCTCGGTGTGCCGGCCGCGGCGCAGGTACCACGCCGACACCGCCAGCATGAGCACCGACCCCGTGACCAGCGACGCGGTCAGCACGTGCGCGTATCCCCACAGGAAGACGGGGTTGGTCATCACGGCGCCGATGTCGGACAGCTCGGGCCGCCCGGTGGCCTGGTCGACGGTGTAGCCGACCGGGTTCTGCATCCACGAGTTCGCGGCCATGATGAAGGCGGCCGACCCCGCGGCGCCGGCGGCGACGAGCCACACGGTCAGCAGGTGAACCCGCCGGGGGAGCACGTTCCAGCCGAACACCCAGAGCCCGATGAACGTCGACTCGAGGAAGAACGCGGCGAGCCCCTCCATCGCCAGCGGCGCCCCGAACACGTCCCCGACGTACCGCGAGTACGCCGACCAGTTCATCCCGAACTGGAACTCCTGGATCAGCCCCGTCACCACGCCGACGGCCACGTTGATCAGCAGCAGCGTGCCGAAGAACCTCGTCAGCCGCTTGTGGTCGGGGTTGCCGGACCGGAACCACATCGTGTGCAGCACGGCGACCAGGAAGCCCAGGCCGATGGTGACCGGGACGAAGAGGAAGTGGTAGATGCTCGTCGACGCGAACTGCAGGCGCGCCAGGTCGAGGTCGGACACCCGTGCTCCCATCCCTCGACGGTGCGGGTCCGGTGGACGCGTGCGGGTGGCGCGTCGGCTCGTCCCGAGCGTGGCACCGTGCGGCGCGGCGGAGCATCATCCCGTCGGGATGAAACCCGCGGTCACCAGTGCGCGGGTGCCACCAGGCCGGACGGGAGCAGGGTGGCGCGGTCGCCGCGGGCGGAGGCCACCTGCGGAGGCGTCACGAACAGTGCGTCGGTCAGGTTCGCGCCGGCGAGGTCCGCGCCCCGCAGGTCCGCGCCCAGGAGGTCGGCGCGCCGCAGGTCGGCACCGCGCAGGTCGGCGCCGAGCAGGTAGGCGCCACGCAGATCGGCTCCACGCAGGTCGGCGCCGCCGAGCCGGGCGCCGACGAGGTCCGCGTCCCGGTGTCGTGGTCCGGGTCGACCGGCGCGGGCCAGCTCGCTCGCGCGTCCCAGCAGCGGACCCACCTGACGGCGGCGGGCTGCGACGTCGACCTCCGCCAGCCGCGCAGGGTCGCCGTCCGCGTCCGCTGCGATCTCGTCGCGGGCGCGTGCCAGGTCCAGGTGCACGGCCGCTGCCTCGGGGATCGCGAGGGCCTCCGCGAGGTACGCGAGCAGCTCGTGCAGGTGCCGCACGACCGGGAAGACCGCGAACATCTCGCGCGCCAGCTCCGGGTCGTCGCGCCAGGTCCGCCCACCGAACGTCCCCTGCGTGACGTGCTGGCCGGCACCGAAGCACTCGTACGCCGTGCACCCGGCCATGCCGCGATCCCGCAGGGTGGCGTGGACCCCGCACCGGAAGTCGGTCTGCAGGTGCCTGCACGGTTCGGCGGCGGGCTTGTCGAACGCGAAGTCCGACGACCGGGCGAACGGCAGCGCGACGCAGCACAGGCCGACGCAGCGGGCGCAGTCGGACCGCAGCTCGAGGCGGGTACCGGGCACTCGTCGAGGCTAGGTCACTCCACCGCGTCGATCAGCCGCCGCACCGCCGCGACATGGTCTCGCAGGGCCTGCCGGCCGACGTCGGTCAGCCCCACCCACGTCGTCCGTCGTCCCGCGTGGACGCCCTTGCGGCTGTGCAGGTAGCCGGCCTCGACCAGCGTCGAGACGTGCTTGGAGAGCACCGAGTCGCTGACGTCGAGGACGTCGCGCAACGTCGCGAACTCGGCCTCGGACACCCCGGACAACGTCGCGACGAGCTGCAGCCGCGTCGGGGCGTGGATCAGCGGATCGAGTCCGACCATCAGCCGACGACCAGCAGCACCGCGAAGCCCAGGCACGCGACCACGGCGAGCGCCGCGAGCACCCGCGGAGAGGCACCACGCTCGTGGGCGGCCGGATCGTGGCGGTAGGTCCGCCACCAGTGGCGGGTGCCCAGCGCGCAGCCGACTCCTCCGGCCACGGACGCCAGCGCGACGAGCCACCACTGCGACGTGAAGGCGGCCCAGATCCCGGCGGCGAGCGCGCCGAGGTAGACCAGGGAGGCGCTGGCGCCGGCCGCGAGGACGATCTGGCTGGCGAGACCGTCGACCCGGACCCCGTTGAGCCGGCTGAACCGGTGCAGCAGGAGCGCGGCCACCCCCAGGAAGACCGCCAGCCCGGCCAGCACGACGGCGAGCCCGGCCACCGTCTGCGCGGCGATCCCGTAGGCGGCGGTGCCGAGCTGGACCGCCACCGCACCGGCGAACACCACGAGGAAGCCGGTGGGCAGTCGGAGGCCCGCGGTCAGCCGCCGGCGCGCTTCGTCGGCCACCGCCAGGTCTGCGCGTGCGTCGTCGGGGTCGGGGCGCTCCGGGTTACTTTCCATGGTGGAAAGTATGGGTCGAACTTTCCAGATTGGCAAGTAGCACGTCTGCCGTCGGCGGATCTGCCGACGGCAGACCCGGGACCCGTGGCCCGTCGGCGCGTGTGACGGTCGAGTGGTCAGCATCCGACGAGGAGGCCCCCATGAGCACCGCCCCACCCACCGTCCGCCCGTTCGACGACGACCTGTCCACCCGCCTGCTGCACCAGCGCATCGTCGTGCTGGGTCAGGAGGTCGACGACACCATCGCCAACCGCGTCTGCGCCCAGCTGCTCCTCCTGTCCGCCGAGGACCCGCGCCGGGACATCGCCCTCTACATCAACTCGCCGGGCGGCTCGGTGAGTGCGGCGCTCGCGATGTACGACACCATGCGGCTCATCCCGAACGACGTGTCGACGCTCGCGATGGGGCTGGCGGCGAGCGCGGCCCAGTTCCTGCTCAGTGCCGGGACGCCGGGCAAGCGGTACGCGCTGCGGCACTCGCGTGTGCTCATGCACCAGCCGTCCGGGGGCATCGGCGGCACCGCGATCGACATCGCGATCCAGGCGCAGAACATGGCCCACGTGAAGCGCACCATGCAGTCGCTCACCGCCGAGCACACCGGCCAGACCGTCGAGACGATCGAGCGCGACGCCGACCGCGACCGCTGGTTCACGGCCGAGGAGGCGCTGGCGTACGGGTTCATCGACCGCGTGGTCGAGCACCTGGACGACGTGCGGCCGGACGCGTCGTTGCGACGGGCGGGCCTGTGATGGCCGGGCAGTACACGATCCCGGTGGTCATCGAGCAGCGGCCGACCGGCGAGCGTGCGTCGGACGTCTACTCGCGGCTGCTCACGGACCGGATCATCTTCCTCGGCACCGAGATCGACGACGGCGTGGCCAACGTGGTGATCGCGCAGCTGCTGCACCTGCAGTCGGAGAGCCAGGACTCGCCCATCCACCTGTACATCAACTCGCCGGGCGGCTCGRTCACCGCGCTGCTGGCCGTCTACGACACGATCCAGTACATCAAGCCGACCGTGGCCACCTTCTGCCTCGGACAGGCCGCGTCGGCCGCGGCCGTGCTCCTGGCGGCGGGCACCCCCGGCAACCGGCACGTCCTGGAGCACGCGCGGGTCCTGCTGCACCAGCCGTCGGGCGGGGGAGAGGGGACCGCGGCCGACCTGGAGATCCAGGCCCGGGAGATCGGGCGGCTGCGCGAGCAGGTGGACGAGATCCTGCACCGGCACACGGGCCAACCGCTGGCCAAGCTCCGCACCGACACCGAGCGCGACCTGATCCTCACCGCGCAGCAGGCGGTCGACTACGGCCTGGCGGACCGGGTGGTGACCACGCTCAAGGAGGTGCCGCCGATCGCCTGATGCGTCAGGCGGCGAGCAGGACCGCGTCGCCGGCACGGCCGACCGGTGCGGCGGCGTCGGCGCGGGCCGTCAGCGTGGTGATGCTGGCGAGCTCGCGCCCGGCGCCGGCCCGTTCGACGGCAGCGGGTGCGGTGAGGTCCACGACCACGCGGCCCTCCGCCCGCGCGAGCTGCGCGTGCGCGGTGCCGACGAGGTCGACCAGTCGCAGTCCGAGCGCGCGGCAGACGGCGGCGAGCACCTCCGACGACGCCTCCTTGCGGCCGCGCTCGACCTCGGAGAGATAGGCGACGGACACGCGGGCGTCC
>NZ_JBFUHU010000013.1:0-24132 GCF_056402235.1 Cellulomonas sp. P4_B5_2 | reverse complement strand
TCGTCGTGGTGCCTAAACGTTTTGGCCGTTRACCCTCGTCCGGCCGCCTGAGGACGATGCGCGAGGCGCGTCGTGCCGGGGCCGCACCTAGGCGACGCCGGGGCCTCCCGCCGACCCCGCTGAGTCGACCGTCCCCAGTGCCGTGGAAGAGGACCCCATGCACCGCCCCAGAACCCGTGGTCGCGTCGCGATCGCGTGCACGACCGCCCTGACCGTCGCCGCCGGCCTGCTCGTCGCTCCGCTCGCCGGCGCCGCGACCGCCGCCGACCCGGCGTACAACTACGCCGAGGCCCTCCAGAAGTCGATGTTCTTCTACGAGGCGCAGCGTGCGGGCGACCTGCCGGCCGACAACCGCGTGAGCTGGCGGGGGGACTCGGCGCTGACCGACGGTGCCGACGTGGGCAAGGACCTCACGGGCGGCTGGTACGACGCGGGCGACCACGTGAAGTTCGGGCTCCCGATGGCGTTCAGCTCGACCATGCTCGCGTGGGGCGCCATCGCCGCCCCCGCCGGCTACACCAAGGCCGGGCAGCTGGACGAGCTCAAGAGCAACCTGCGCTGGGTCAACGACTACTTCATCAAGGCGCACACCGCGCCCAACGAGCTGTATGTGCAGGTGGGCGACGGCGAGGCGGACCACAAGTGGTGGGGCCCCGCCGAGGTCATGACGATGGCGCGTCCGTCGCACAAGATCAGCGCCTCGTGCCCGGGATCGGACGTCGCGGGCGAGACCGCGGCGTCGCTGGCGTCGGCCGCGATCGTCTTCAAGACCGACGACCCGGCGTACTCCGCCACGCTCCTGTCGCACGCCAAGCAGCTCTACGCGTTCGCGGACACCTACCGCGGCAAGTACTCCGACTGCGTGACGGCTGCGGCGGCGTACTACAAGTCGTGGTCGGGCTACCAGGACGAGCTCGTCTGGGGCGCCTACTGGCTCTACAAGGCGACCGGTGACGCCACCTACCTGGCCAAGGCGGAGGCGGAGTACACCAAGCTGAGCGTCGAGAACCAGACGACGACCCGGTCGTACAAGTGGACCGTCGCGTGGGACGACAAGGCCTACGCGATGTACCCGCTGCTGGCCATGGAGACCGGCAAGCAGCAGTACGTCGACGACGCCAACCGGTGGCTGGACTACTGGACCGTGGGCGTGAACGGCCAGCGGATCCCGTACTCGCCCGGTGGCCAGGCCGTCCTCGACTCGTGGGGCTCGCTGCGGTACGCGGCGAACACGTCGTTCGTCGCGCTGGTCTACTCCGACTGGCTGCCCGACGCCACGCGCAAGGCCCGGTACCACGACTTCGGCGTGCGCCAGATCAACTACGCGCTCGGCGACAACCCCCGCAAGAGCAGCTACGTGGTCGGCTTCGGCGCCAACCCGCCGCAGAACCCGCACCACCGCACCGCGCACGGCTCGTGGCTCGACTCGCTGACCGCACCGACCGCGACGCGGCACGTCCTGTACGGCGCACTCGTCGGCGGACCCAGCGGCGCCAACGACGCGTACACCGACCTGCGGTCCGACTACACCGCCAACGAGGTGGCCACCGACTACAACGCCGGCTTCTCGAGCGCGCTCGCGCGGCTGACGCAGGAGTACGGCGGCACCCCGCTGGCCGGCTTCCCCGTGGCGGAGCAGCCGGACGGCGACGAGATCTTTGTCGAGGCCATGCTCAACCAGCCTCCCGGTGGCACGTTCACCGAGGTCAAGGCCATGATCCGCAACCAGTCGGCCTTCCCCGCCCGGGCGCTCAAGAACGGCACCCTGCGGTACTGGTTCACCCTCGACGCCGGCGACTCGGCGGCGAACCTCACGCTCTCGGCCAACTACAGCGAGTGCGGCCCGCAGACCGCGAAGCCAGTGAGCGCGGGCGGCACGCTCTACTACGCCGAGCTCAGCTGCGTCGGTCAGAACATCCACCCCGGCGGCCAGTCGCAGCACCGCCGCGAGCTGCAGTTCCGGGTGACCGGTGGTTCCACGTGGAACGCGACCAACGACCCCTCGTTCGCGGCCCTCACCACCACTGCCCTGGCCAAGACGAAGGCGATCACGCTCTACGACGGCGGCCGGCTCATCTGGGGCACCGAGCCCACCGGGACGGTCACCGACACGACCGCGCCGACCGTGCCGGGCACACCGGCCGCGTCCGGCATCACGTCGACCGGCGCCTCGCTCGGCTGGACGGCCTCGACCGACGCCGGCAGCGGCGTGGCGGGCTACGACGTGTACCGGGTCCAGGGCACCACCTCGACCCTGGTCGCCTCGACGACCAGCACGTCGACGGTCCTTTCCGGCCTCACGCCGAGCACCGCGTACTCGTACGCCGTGCGGGCCAAGGACGTCGCGGGCAACGTGTCCGCCGCCTCCGCGGTCGGCACGTTCACGACGGCCGACCCGCCCGTCGAGGTCCAGCCGCCAGGAGCGCCCGGGACGCCGGTCGCGTCCGCGGTCACCGCGACGGGGGCCACCCTCACCTGGACCGCGGGCATCCCGGGGACGTACGCCCTGGCGGGGTACGACGTGTACCGGATCAGCGGGTCCACGTCGGCGCTCGTGGGCTCGACCACCGGGACCACGTTCGGGCTCACCGGTCTGACCGCCGGGGCTGCCTACACGTACGCGGTGCGGGCCAAGGACGTCGCCGGGAACGTGTCGGTCGCGTCCTCGTCCGTCACGTTCACCACCACGGCCGCGACAGACACCACCGCCCCGACCGTGCCCGGCACGCCGGTCGCCTCGGCGGTCACCCAGACCGGCGCCACCCTCGCCTGGGCGGCGTCGACCGACACCGGGAGCAGCGGTCTGGCCGGGTACGACGTGTACCGGGTCCAGGGATCGTCCTCGACCCTGGTGGCCTCGACCACCGCCGCATCGACGACGCTCGCCGGACTCACCGCGAGCACCGCGTACACCTACGCGGTGCGGGCCAAGGACGGCGCCGGCAACACGTCGGCGACCAGCCCGTCGGTGACCTTCACGACCCTGCCGACGACGACCGGCAGCAGCTGCGCCGTGGCGTACTCCGCCAACAGCTGGAACGTCGGCTTCACCGGGAGCGTCAAGGTCACCAACACGTCGACCACCCCGCTGACCTGGACCCTCGGGTTCACGTTCCCCTCCGGTCAGAAGGTGACGCAGGGGTGGAGCGCGACGTGGACCCAGACCGGGTCCGCCGTGACGGCCACGGGCCTCGGGTGGAACGCCACCCTCGCGCCCGGTGCCAGCACGGACATCGGGTTCAACGGGTCGCACACCGGTACCAACACGGCCCCGACCGCCTTCACGGTGAACGGGGTGGCCTGCACGGTCTCCTGACCTGCGGGACGACGACGGGCGCTCACCACGCTGACCGGGGTGGGCGCCCGTCGGCGTTGCCTGCGGCGCTCAGTCCGCGCTGTGCACCGGGCGGACGTGCTCGCCCATCTCGGCCAGCTGCGCCTTCATCTCGCCGACCGTCAGGGTGTGCGCGACCCGCGGGGAGTAGAGCATCGAGCTTGTGATCGCGCCCGTGGCGCCGATCCGGAACGCGTCCGCCACGTGGCTGACCAGCCCGGCCCCACCCGAGGCGATGACCGGCAGCGACACGGCCTCGGTGATCCGCTGCGTGATGTCCAGGTCGTACCCGGAGCCCGTGCCGTCGCGGTCGATGCTGTTCACCACGATCTCGCCGGCGCCCAGGTCCTGCCCTCGCTTGGCCCACTCGACCGCGTCCATGCCGGTGTAGGTGCGGGCGCCGTCGATGGCGATCTCGTACCCGCTGGGGATCGTCGCCGTCGGCTCCACGCGCTTGACCTGCATGCTCAGCACGATGCACTGGCGGCCGAACTCGACCGACCCCTGCGTGATGATCTGCGGGTTGCGCACCGCCATCGAGTCGATGCTGATCTTCTCCGCGCCGGCCCGGAGCACCTCGTGCATGTCCTCGAGGTGCCGGATCCCGCCGCCGACCGTGAGGGGCACGAACGTGCGGTGCGCTGCCTTGCGGACCATGGCCAGGTCGATCTGGCGCTTCTGGGCGCTGGCCATGATGTCGTAGATGACGATCTCGTCGACGTCCTCGTGGTACAGCCGGTCGGCCAGCTCGGCCGGGTCCCCCACGTCGATGTTGTCCTGGAACTGCTGGGCCTTGGTGACGCGGCCGTCCTTCACGTCGAAGCAGGCGATCAGCCGGTTAGCGAGCATCGAGATCCTTCACCTCGTTCATGTCGAGATCGCAGAACGCCTTGAGCACCTGCAGGCCGGCGCGCGCGCTCTTCTCGGTGTGGAACTGCGTCGCCATGATGTTCTTGTAGGCCACGGAGGCAGCGAATTCCTGGCCGTAGGTGGTGACGCCCACGAGGGTGGAATCGTCCGTCGGCTTCGCGTAGAAGGAATTCACGAAGTAATAGAACCCGCCCGGCGTGAATGCCCGCGAGAACGGGTGGTCCCCGCGGACGTCGACATTGTTCCAGCCCATGTGCGGGACCCGGACCTGGGACCTGTCGAACTCGTGCACCGACCCCTTGAGCCAGCCGAGGCACTCGACGTCGCCCTCGTCCGAGTGCTCGAACAGCACCTGCAGCCCGACGCAGACCCCGAGAAAGCCCTGACCATCGGCCAGAACCTTCTCCGACAGGTGGTCGATCCAGCCCTCCTGGGCCAATGACTCCATGGTCACGCCGGCCGCCCCGACCCCGGGGAGGATGTACCTGTCGACCTCGTCGCACTCGCCGGGCTTGGCCACCAGCGCGTGGGGGACACCGAGGTGCTCGAGCGCATAAGAAATGCTCTGCGAATTACCGGTGCGGTAGTCGATGATCCCGATCACTTGCCCAATCCTACACCGGACGCCTGTCTCATATGTCGGACGTCAGTCGAGGAACAGGGCCTTCAACCGCACGGTCGTGAACACCAGCCCGAGTCCGATCATGACCACGAAGTACGCCACGTGCGTGAGCATCGAGCCGTCGACCACCCCGAGCGTCAGCCCGCGCACCAGCTCCACCGCGTGCCACAGCGGGAGCGCCTTGATGAGCCCCTGGATCCAGCCCGGGTAGACCGTGATGGGGTAGAAGGTGGCCGAGAACAGGAACATCGGGAGCATCACGAAGTTGATCCAGTCCATCTGCTGGAAGGTCTTCATGTAGCTGGTCACGGCCATCCCGACGCTGGCGAACCCGAACGCGACGAGCAGCACGGCCGGCAGTGCGAGCGCCGCCGACCAGGCCAGGTTCAGGCCCATGACCTGCATGACCGTCAGGAATCCGAAGGCGTAGACGCCTCCGCGCAGGAGCGCGTAGGTGATCTCGCCGAACGCCACGTCGAGCGGACCGAGCGACGTCGCCAGCATCGCGTCGTACAGCTTGCCGAAGTGCATCTTGAAGAACACGTTCCACGTCGAGTCGTAGACCGCGCCGTTCATGGCGGACACCGCCAGCAGGGCCGGCGCGATGAAGGCCGCGTACGGCACCGAGGTCCCGTCGGGGAGCTCGACGTCGCCGATGAACGAGCCAAGCCCGAGGCCCATGGCGAGCAGGAAGAAGACCGGCTCGAAGAAGCCGGAGAGCACGATGATCCCGCTGGAGCTCTTGGTCGCCCTGAGGCCGCGCGCGACGACGGACCGCGCGTTGCGCGCGTACAGCGAGCTGATGGCGCTGCGGGTGGGCTCGTGGGTGGTCGTCGTCGTCATCCTGCTCGGAGCCTCCTCACGAAGGCCCGCCGGGCCATGACCCAGCCGGTGGCGGCGAGCACGAGCAGCACGGCCAGGTGCACCCACACGGGCCACGCGCCCGGCGGCGAGCCGTAGGACAGCGACCGCCCGATCTCGCTCGCGTGCCACAGCGGCGACACCCAGCCGATCCACTGCAGCCACACGGGCAGGGTGGTCAGCGGGAAGAACGTGCCGGAGAACAGGAACAGGGGCGTGAAGACGAACCGCTGCACCAGGGCGAACTGCCCCTTGTCCTCCGTCAGGCCCGCGGAGAACGCCATGACCGGCAGGCCGAACGCCAGACCCGCCAGCACGCCGACCAGGGGCATGAGCGCGCCGGTGACCGGATCGCCCACGGCCCCGAACGCGACGATCAGCAGGTAGTAGATGGTCGTGGTGAACAGCATGCGCAGGACGACCGACAGGACCAGCCCGGCGGCGATCTGCGGGGGTGCGATCGGCGAGGCGTTCATGCCCCAGAAGATCCGTCGCCACTTGAACCCGGCCATGATCACGAAGGTGAACTCGTCCATGGCCACGGTGACCGCGGCGGTCGCCAGGAGCGCCGGCGCGACGAACCACACGTAGTCCACGAGCCCGTCCGCGCCGGACGCGATCGGCTGGTCGAGGAACGCGGCCAGGCCCAGTCCGATGCCGAGCAGGTACAGCAAGGGGTTGCCGACGCTGCCGACCACGATGGTCCAGCCGTACGCCTTCATGCCGCGCAGCTGGTGCTCGGCGATGTACCAGGCCCCGAACCGCCGGGGCCTGACCGCGGCCTCGACCGCGGCGTCGGTGACTGTGGTGGTCATTCGATCAGGCTCCGCCCTGTGAGCCGCAGGAACACGTCCTCCAGGCTCGAGCGTCGCACGAGGGACGTGGTCGGGTGCAGACCCAGGTCGGTCACCCGCTCGAGCACCGCCTCGCCGTCGTCGGCGTACAGCAGCACCCGGTCCGGGAGCACCTCGATCCGCTCGACCAGACCGGCCATCCGCACGGCGGCCTCCGCGTTGCGGTCGGACCCGAAGCGCAGCTCGACCACCTCCCGCGTCGAGTACTGCCGGATCAGGGACGACGGGCTGCCCTCCGCCATGATCCGGCCCTTGTCCACCACCACCAGCCGGTCGCAGAGCTGCTCGGCCTCGTCCATGTAGTGCGTGGTGAGCACCAGGGTGGTGCCGCGCTCCTTCAGTCGGAACAACCGGTCCCAGAGCACGTGGCGCGCCTGCGGGTCGAGGCCGGTGGTCGGCTCGTCGAGCATGAGGATGCGCGGCTCGTTGATGAGCGCGCGGGCGATGGTCAGCCGGCGCTTCATGCCGCCCGACAGGTCGTCGACCTTGGCGTTCCGCTTCTCCTCCAGCTGCGCGAAGCCCAGCAGCTCGTCGGCCCGCGACGCGCACACCGCCCGCGGGATCCCGAAGTAGCGGCCGTACACGATGAGGTTGTCGCGCACCCGCAGCTCGGTGTCGAGGTTGTCCTCCTGCGGCACGACGCCCAGCAGCGAGCGGATCTCCGGCCCGTGCGTGTCGGGGTCGAGTCCGAGGACCGTCAGGTCGCCGGCCGTGCGCGACGACACGGCGCCGACCATCCGCATGGTGGTCGACTTGCCCGCTCCGTTGGGGCCCAGCAGGCCGAACGACTCGCCCGGGGGGACCTCGAAGTCGATGCCGTCGACGGCGGTGAAGTCGCCGAAGCGCTTGGTCAGGCCGTGGGCGGCGATCACGGGAGCGGTCACAGCGGACCAACCTAGACGAGCGGACCCACACGAGCCGAGTGCTTTCAGGTTGACCGGGGCAGCGGAGCGGGGAAGCCTGCGGCCATGGACGACCTCTGGCCGATCTCCGGGCTCCGTGTCCGCAGCGGCGACCTCGAGCTGCGGTACATGGACGACGAGCACCTGGCGGCGCTCGCGCGGCTCGCCGGCGAAGGCGTGCACGCGCCCGACGCGATGCCGTTCATGGTGCCGTGGACGCGCGGGACCCCGACCGAGGTGGCTCGGAGCGTCCTCGCGTACCAGTGGGGTGCGCGAGGAACCGTGTCGCCGGCGAAGTGGAACCTCGAGCTCGCGGTCGTGCGGGGCGGTGAGGTGGTCGGCACCCAGGCGGTGATGGCGAGCGAGTTCCTGGTCACCCGGACGGCGGAGACCGGTTCGTGGCTGGGTCGGCGCCACCAGGGCCAGGGCGTCGGCACCCGGATGCGGCTGATGATCCTGCACCTGCTGTTCGAGGGCTTCGACGGTGTGCGGGCGACCACCAGCGCGTTCGACGACAACGGCCCCTCGAACGGGGTCACCCGGCGGATCGGCTACGTCGAGAACGGCATCGAGATCGTTGCTCGCGAAGGTCAGCCCGCGGTCAGCCGGCGCTATCTGCTGGACCGGGCGACATGGGAGGCGCGGCCGGAAGAGCTCCGTCCCGACGTGACGTTCCTCGGCCTCGACGCCGCCCGGGAGCAGCTCGGCCTCTGAGTCAGCGGTCCTCCGCGTCGTGCACGTACCGGGCCACCTGCACGCGGTTGGTCACCTCGAGCTTGGTGAACAGGCTGCCCACGTGCGTCTTCACCGTGGCCACCCCCAGGTGCAGCGACCGGGCGATCTCGGTGTTGGTCAGCCCGCTGCTCACCGCGTCCGCGACCTCCCGCTCCCGGTCGGTGAGTCGCGCCAGGAGCGTCCTCGCCTTGCGCCGGCGCCCGTCGTCGGCCGGGCGCGTGACTGCGGCGATCAGCTGGCTGGTGACACTGGGCGACAGCATCGGCTCGCCGAGCGCCACGCGCTGCACGGCGACGACCAGATCGGCCGGTGGGGTGTCCTTGAGCAGGAACCCGGCGGCGCCCAGCTGCAGCGCGGTGAGCACCATCTCGTCGGTGTCGAACGTGGTCAGGACGATGATCCGTGCCGTGGTGCCTCGTTCACGCAGCCGTCGGGTGGCGGCCAGGCCGTCCATCCGCGGCATCCGGATGTCCATGAGCACCACGTCGGGGAGCTCGCGCGCGACGACGTCCAGCGCCTCCTGACCGTCGGCCGCCTCACCGACCACCTCGAGGTCCGGTGCCCCGCCCAGGATCATGCGTAGACCGGCGCGCACCAGCGCGTCGTCGTCGACCACGACCACCCTCACGCCGGCCACGGCAGCCTCGCTTCCACGACGAACGCCCCGTCCGGTCCGATCCCGTGATCGAGCTCGCCCCCAGCCAGCTCGGCGCGCTCCTCCAGCCCGGCCAGCCCCACCCCGCCGCGCTGCCCGCCGGGCGGTGTCCGGACCGGGTTGCGGATCGCGATCTCGAGCTGGGCGCCGGGTCCGCCGGCCAGCCGGACGCTCACCGGCTCGCCGGGTGCGTGCTTGCGGGCATTGGTCAGGGCCTCCTGGACGATCCGGAACGACGTGCGGGACAGGGTCTGCGGCTGGGGCTCCTCGACGAGCCCGCTGGTGTCGAGGTCGACGTCGGAACCGGCCTCGCGCGCGTCGGCCAATAGCGCGGGCAGCTCCGCGAGGGTGGGCTGCGGGGGCTCGATGCCCTCGGCACCCGCGCCGGCCCGGAGGACTCCCAGCACCTGCCGGAGCTCGCTGAGGGCCAGGGCGGCGTTCGACTGGATCGTCTGCGCCGTCTCGCGCGTCTCCTCGCGGGTCAGGTCGTCGCGGTACGCCAGGGCGCCCGCGTGCAGGGCGACCAGCGAGATCCGGTGCGCGAGCACGTCGTGCATCTCCCGCGCGATCCGGGTGCGCTCGGCGTCGCGGGACCGCTCCGTGGCCAGCTCCCGCTCGCGCTCGGCCGTCGCCACCTGCTCGCGCAGCGACGCCACCAGCTCCCGCCGGGTCCCGATGTAGTAGCCGGTCGCGACGACCGCCGCGAGGTACGAGATACCCACGAGGAGCCCGACGAGCACGAGGTAGCCGCTGTTGTCCCGGTCGGGGAAGGCCGCGCGGTAGAACAGCTCGGACGCCAGTCCCGTCACGAGCGCCGTCGCACCGGCCGCGACCACCCAGCCGCGCCGGCGCCAGGTGGCCAGCGAGACCAGCGCGATCGTCGCCGCGCCGACGCTCGCCGAGGAGACGGTCGTCGCGAGGAGGATCAGCAGGGCGACCGGCAGGGGGTACCGGCGACGCAGCGCGAGCAGGCAGGTCGTCATCACGCCCAGTGCCAGGTCCACCACGAGGAGCGTCCCGGCGACGTTCTCCGCCGCCTCGGGCGAGACCGACAGGTGCTCGGCGGCGGTCACGCCCCAGGCGGCCAGCCCGACACCCGCCGCCACCAGGTACCGCCACACGCTCGACCACGTGGACAGCGCGGGCTGCGGCTGCGGCGGCAGGTCGGGGTCGAGGGCCATGACGGCAGCCTAGGCAGCGTGCGCGACGACCTCGCCCACCTTCAGGCCGGACCGCCTCCACCGTCCGGTGGACCCGGTCGCGGACGGCCCCGAGCCCGGCGCGTAGTGTCCGGATCGTGCGCTCGTCAAGGACCCCGCTGCGTGGCGCCTCGGTCACGGCTCTGCTCGTCCTGCTCGCGTCGTGCTCGCCGGTCGAGGGGCAGCGTGGGCCCCGGCCCATCGTCGCGTGGTCGGTCTCGGGAGACGTGCTCCAGCTGGTGGTCGACACGTGTCACGGCGACCCGCGGGCGACCGTCGAGGAGACCGACGACGAGGTGACCGTCACGGTCGTCTCGACGCGGCACGACCCCGGTGACGCGTGCCAGGACGTGGTCGAGGTGACGCTCAGGGAGCCGCTAGGCAGCCGGACGTTGATCGACGGGTTGTCGGGGCAGGAGCCGGAGCCCGTCGAGGGCTGAACGGGCGCGACGCCGCTACGCGTCGACGGTGGCGACCGGCTGCCGCAGGATCGTGCGCATCTTCTCGGGCGCGACCCTGCGGCGGTCGCTGAGGTAGATCTCGTGGTGCGTCCCCGTCATCCGCAGCCCACTGTCGGGGATGAACTCGTGGTGCAGCTGCGCCAGCACGGGGGCCTCGTCGTCGTAGGAGCCGACGTGCAGCGTCTGCACGCACCGGCCTTCCGACAAGGTCTCCAGCCGGACGTCGTCGAGACGCGCGGGGCGGTCCTTCTTGGCCCGGACCTGCTCGGCGGCGGCGGAGTACCGGTCATGGTCGATCCAGTCCGGGACCATCAGCAGCAGCGTCCAGTCCCACCGGGACTTGTCCCGCGCCACCGTGAACGAGTCCATGTCGTCGGCCCGCCACAGGCCCTCCAGCGGCGGCACCACGTAGTCGCGGCCGAGCTCCCGCTTGCTGGCGAACTTCAGCGTGTACGCCACCGGGTAGAGCGCGGCGACCGCCTCCGCGAACTCGGGCGCGGTGTTGGGGTCTCCGTGCCCGTCGATCATCAGGTACTGCATCTCCGGCACGTCCACGAGCCGGAACGTGCCCCGTTGCGCGCGGTAGCCGTCGAGCGTCTTCGTGAAGTCGGTCTTCTCAGACACGAGTGCCCCTGTCGACATGGTCGGCAGGGGCAGCGGTCACACTGGTGGAGCCAAGGGGACTCGAACCCCTAACCCCCTGCTTGCAAAGCAGGTGCGCTACCAATTGCGCCATGGCCCCGTTGCGCATCCCCGGGGCGGATCACTCGAACGTGTCGGTGACCTCTGCCCACAGGTCTCGCTCGTCGCGATCCTGCGCGTACTTCTGCCACACGACGAATCCGACGGCGGCGGCTACCGCCAGGAGCAGGAGCTTCTTCATCGGTTCCCCCACGGGTTTGGGAGTGGGCCTAACAGGACTTGAACCTGTGACCTCTTCCTTATCAGGGAAGCGCTCTAACCGTCTGAGCTATAGGCCCGTGCACTACGCGCGCCGCAGTGGCGCCGGATGAGACTACCCCAGCGCGGGGGCCGCGCCCAAACCGGCTCTCGTCACTCGTCCGTCATGGTCACGTGCACGCCGCCGACGAGCGCCGCCACGATGTTGTAGAGGAACGCGCCGATGGTCGCGAGGGCCGTGAGCAACAAGACGTCGATCACCGCGATGAGCGTGGCGCCGGAGATGATCCGCTGGAACTCGACGTACTGCAGGATGTCGATCCCGCTCTCCGTACCGGTGATCTGGGTGACCAGGTCGTTCGCCTTGGTGAACACCTGGAGCCCGTTCAGCGTGAACCAGACGACGGCCGCACCCACGACGATCATCACGCCGATGGCCACGGACAGCAGGAACGACAGCTTCATCACGGACCACGGGTCGACGCGGGAGATCGCCAGCCGGACCCGGCGCGGGGCGCCGTGGGGACCGACAGCGGGGATGCGTCCCGTGGTCGGCCGCGCGCCGGTGAGGTTGTCGGACGCGGTTGCCGGCCGGGGGGCCGTGGTGCTGGCCGCCGGGGCAGCTGCCGGGGTGGTCGTCATGGTCGGTTCCTTGGTACGGGGTCGAGTGGCCGCGGCTATCGCTGCGGACGTCGCGACGCCGGCCTTCTTCAGCCAGACGGTGGCGGTGTCCACCGCCACCATCATCGGGGACGGAGGGTCGTGCTCGTCGCCGACTGCCGGTGCGGAGGTGTCACGATCCTGTGGAGATGTCGGGGTGGCCGGCGCGGTCTCCGTCTGCACGGAGCTCGTCTGGCGTTCCGGCGCCTCCGCCCGCGCCACCGGCGGCGACGACTTCGTCGGGGCGACCGTCGGGGGCATGACGCTGGCCGGCACGGTGAACGCGGTGGTGCCGTTGGAGCCGTTCAGCCCCGGCACGTGCGTCGCGGCGTCGTCGGTCGACGTGCCGTTCCACGCCGACGTCGATCCTGCGCGTGGCGCGGACGTCGTCGTGCGACCGGCGGTCGTCGGCGTCGTCGGTCGCTTGCGCGGCGGGATCGAGGGGGGCGTGGAATCGGTCATGCGTCCTCCGCTGACGGGTCGGTCACTGCCTGGTCGACGGGCGTCTCGGCGACACCGGGAGCGTCCGGGACGTCGGAAACCTGGCCATTCTCAGCGCCCACGGTACCCGGCTCCTCGGCGAGGTGTCGCTCAGTGTTCCGCGCGACCGCGATGATGCGGTCCCCGTTGTCGGGCTTGGCGAAGATAACGCCCTGCGTCGTGCGACCCGTGGCGTTCACCTCGGCCGTCGCCGAGCGCACGATCTTGCCGCGCTCCATGATGACGAGAACCTCGTCCTCGGGGTCCACCACGAGGGCGCCCACGAGGTCGCCGTTCGCCTCCGGGAGGTTGGCCACCTTGATACCCAGACCGCCGCGACCCTGCTGGCGGTAGTTCTCCACGGTGAGCGCGGTGCGCTTGGCGATGCCGCCCTCGGTCACGGTGAACAGGAACGCGTCCTCACGCACCACGTCCATGGCGAGCAGCTCGTCGTCTGCGCGGAACTTCATGCCCGTGACGCCCGAGGTGGCCCGGCCCATCGGGCGCAGCGACTCGTCGGAGGCGGTGAACCGCACCGACTGGCCCTTGCGGGACACCAGGATCAGGTCCTCGTCGGAGTCGACCAGGCGGGCCGAGACCAGCTCGTCGGGCAGGCCGTCCTCGTCCTCGCGCAGGTTGATCGCGATGACGCCGCCCGACCGGTTGGAGTCGTAGTCCGACAGGCGAGTCTTCTTCACCAGACCGCGCTGCGTGGCCAGGACCAGGTACTCGGCGTTGGTGTAGTCGCGGATGTCGAGCACCTGCGCGATCTTCTCGCCCGGCTGGAACGCGAGCAGGTTGGCCACGTGCTGGCCCTTGGCGTCCCGGCCGCCCTCCGGCAGCTCGTACGCCTTGGCCCGGTAGACGCGTCCGAGGTTGGTGAAGAACAGCAGCCAGTGGTGCGTCGTCGTGACGAAGAAGTGGTCGACCAGGTCGTCCTCGCGCAGCTGCGCGCCGCGCACGCCCTTGCCGCCGCGGCGCTGCGCCCGGTAGTTGTCCGACCGGGTCCGCTTGGCGTAGCCGCCGCGGGTGATGGTGACGACCATCTCCTCCTCGGCGATGAGGTCCTCGACGCTGACCTCGCCGTCGAACGGCAGGATCGTCGTGCGCCGCTCGTCGCCGTACTTCGCGACGATCTCGCCCAGCTCCTCGGAGACGATGTCCCGCTGGCGCTGCTCGGAGTCGAGGATCGCCTGGTACTCCGCGATCTCGGCCTCGAGCTTGGCGTACCGCTCGAGGATCTCCTGGCGCTGCAGCGCCGCAAGCCGGCGCAGCTGCAGGTTGAGGATCGCGTTGGCCTGGAGCTCGTCGATGTCGAGCATCGCCATCAGGCCGGCGCGCGCCTCGTCCGCGTCGGGGGAGCGGCGGATGAGCGCGATGACCTCGTCGAGCGCGTCGAGCGCCTTGAGGTAGCCGCGGTAGATGTGGATGTCGGCCTCGGCCTCGCGCAGCTTGTACGCGGTGCGACGGACGACGACCTCGAGCTGGTGGGTGACCCAGTGGCGCACGAACGCGTCGATGCTCAGCGTGCGCGGCACCTCGTCGACGAGCGCGAGCATGTTCGCGCCGAACGTCTCCTGCAGCTGCGTGTGCTTGTAGAGGTTGTTCAGCACGACCTTCGCGACGGCGTCGCGCTTGAGCACGATGACGAGGCGCTGGCCGGCGCGGCCCGACGTCTCGTCGCGCATGTCCGCGATGCCGGTCACCTTGTTCTCGCGGACCAGGTCCGCGATCTTCTTCGCCAGCGTGTCCGGGTTCACCTGGTACGGCAGCTCGGTGACGACGAGGCAGATCCGGCCCTGGATCTCCTCGACCTCCACGACCGCGCGCATGGTGATGGAGCCGCGACCGGTCCGGTACGCCTCCTCGATGCCCTTGTGCCCGAGGATCGTCGCGCCGGTGGGGAAGTCCGGGCCCTTGATCCGCAGCAGGAGGGCAGCGAGCAGCTCCTCCCGCGACGCCTCCGGGTGGTCGAGGTGCCACTGGACACCCTCGGCCACCTCGCGCAGGTTGTGCGGCGGGATGTTGGTGGCCATGCCGACCGCGATGCCCGCCGAGCCGTTGACCAGCAGGTTCGGGAACCGCGACGGCAGGACCGTGGGCTCCTGGGTGCGGCCGTCGTAGTTGTCCTGGAAGTCGACGGTGTCCTTGTCGATGTCCCGGACCATCTCCATGGACAGCGGGGCCATCTTGCACTCGGTGTACCGGGGTGCGGCCGCGGGGTCGTCGCCCGGGGAGCCGAAGTTGCCCTGCCCGGACACCAGCGGGTAGCGCAGCGACCAGTCCTGGACCAGTCGCACCAGGGCGTCGTAGATCGACGTGTCACCGTGCGGGTGGTACTTGCCCATGACGTCGCCGACGACGCGCGAGCACTTGGAGAACTGGCGGTCCGGCCGGTAGCCGCCGTCGTACATCGCGTAGAGCACGCGGCGGTGCACCGGCTTGAGGCCGTCGCGCACGTCCGGCAGGGCGCGGCCGACGATGACGGACATGGCGTAGTCGAGGTACGACCGCTGCATCTCCAGCTGCAGGTCGACCTGCTCGATGTTGCCGTGCTCGATCTCGTTGCCGGTGGTCTCGCTCAACGGGGTTCCTTACTTCGGTTGCGTACGTGGGTGTAGGCCGGACGTCTCCGATCAGACGTCGAGGAACCGCACGTCCTTCGCGTTGCGCTGGATGAACGAGCGGCGGGACTCGACGTCCTCGCCCATGAGGACCGAGAAGATCTCGTCGGCCGCGGCGGCCTCGTCGAGCGTGACCTGCAGGAGGGTGCGGTGCTCGGGCGACATGGTCGTCTCCCACAGCTCCTGGTAGTCCATCTCGCCCAGACCCTTGTACCGCTGGACCGAGTTGTCCTTGGGCAGCCGCTTGCCGGCCGCCTGGCCGTCGGTGATGAAGACGTCCCGCTCACGGTCCGAGTACACGTAGTCGTGCTCGGCGTTGGCCCACTTGATCCGGTACAGCGGCGGCTGCGCGAGGTACACGTGGCCGTGCGTGATGAGGTTCGGCATGTAGCGGAACAGGAGGGTGAGCAGCAGGGTGCGGATGTGCTGACCGTCGACGTCGGCGTCGGCCATGATCACGATCTTGTGGTACCTCAGCTTGGACAGGTCGAAGTCCTCGCCGATGCCGGTGCCGAACGCCGTGATCAGCGCCTGGACCTCCTGGTTGCCCAGGGCGCGGTCCAGGCGGGCGCGCTCGACGTTGAGGATCTTGCCGCGGATGGGCAGGATCGCCTGCGTGCGGGGGTTGCGGCCGCGCACCGCCGAGCCGCCGGCCGAGTCGCCCTCGACGATGAAGATCTCGCACTCCTCCGCGCGGTTCGACTGGCAGTCGCGCAGCTTGCCCGGCATGCCGCCCGACTCCAGCAGACCCTTGCGGCGGGTGGCCTCGCGCGCCTTGCGGGCAGCCATGCGGGCGGCCGCGGCCTGGATCGACTTGCGGATGACGTCCCGCGCCTCGTTCGGGTGCGAGTCCAGCCAGTCGCCGAGCTGCTCGTTGACCACGCGCTGCACGAACGTCTTGRCCTCGGTGTTGCCGAGCTTGGTCTTGGTCTGGCCCTCGAACTGCGGCTCGCCCAGCTTGATGGAGATGACCGCCGTGAGGCCCTCGCGGATGTCGTCGCCCGTGAGGTTCTCGTCCTTGTCCTTGAGGATGCCCTTCTCGCGCGCGTAGCGGTTGATCAGCGAGGTCATCGCCGCACGGAAGCCCTCCTCGTGCGTGCCGCCCTCGGTGGTCGAGATCGTGTTGGCGTACGTGTGCACCGACTCGGAGTACGCGTTGGTCCACTGCATGGCGATCTCGACGGCGATCCGGCGCTCGGTGTCCTCGGACTCGAAGTCGATGATCTCCGGGTGGACGACCTCCACCTTCTTGGCGCCGTTCAGGTGCTTGACGTAGTCGACCAGGCCGTCGTCGTACTTGTAGGTGACGGTCCGCGCGGCCGGCGCTCCGCCCTCGTCCTCGGGCTCCTCGCCGCCGACGACCTCGTCGCCGGTGTCCAGGTGCGCCGGACGCTCGTCGGTGAGCGTGATCTGCAGGCCCTTGTTGAGGAACGCGTACTGCTGGAAGCGCGCGCGCAGCGTCTCGAAGTCGTACTCGGTGGTCTCGAAGATGGCCGGGTCCGCCCAGAACGTCTGCGTGGTGCCGGACTCGTCGGTCGCCTCGCGCTTCTGCAGCTCACCGAGCGGCTTGCCTCCGTCGGCGAAGTCCTGCTGCCACACGAACCCGTCGCGCTTGACCACGGTCTCGACGCGGGTGGAGAGCGCGTTCACCACAGAGATGCCGACGCCGTGCAGACCGCCGGAGACCGCGTAGCCCGCGCCGCCGAACTTTCCGCCGGCGTGCAGGATCGTCATGACGACCTCGACCGTCGGACGGCCCTCGGTCGGGTGGATGGCGACCGGGATGCCACGTCCGTTGTCCACCACGCGCACGCCGCCGTCGGGCAGCAGCGTGATCTCGATGTGGTCGCAGTAGCCGGCCAGCGCCTCGTCGACGGAGTTGTCGACGACCTCGGTGACCAGGTGGTGCAGACCACGGGCACCGGTGGAGCCGATGTACATGCCGGGGCGCTTGCGCACCGCCTCGAGGCCTTCGAGCACCGTGATCGCGGAGGCGTCGTACCCGCCGTTGCCGCTCTTGATGGTGCTGGACGGGGTGGTGCTCTGCTCAGCCACGGGCGGTGGTGCTCCTCAAGCTCTCACACGCGACGGAGCGCGCCGACCGAACTTCGCYGGGTCGGATCACTCCATGACGCTGGAGTTCCGGGCACAGATGCGCCAGGAATGACCTTCACAGTCTACCTGGTGGACGGGCTCAGACCCTCTTTTCCCACAGGGGTCGGCCGAGCTCTTCGGCAGTCAGCGGAACGTGTCGCGCTCCCCGCGGCCCGCCACGCGCTTCGGACCGGTCTTGAACCGGGGTCCGCCGGGGTTCAGCACCGTGATCTCCAGGACGATCCCGTCGCCCAGATCGGCCGCGAACCGGCCCAGCATGGCCGGGGCCAGGAACTTCAGCTGCGTGGCCCACGACGTCGAGTGCGCGCGGAGCGTCAGCGCCCCGCCCTCGAACGACACGTACTCGCAGTGTTCGGCCACCTGCGGGCCGACGAGCTCCGCCCACCGGTGCTTGAGCACGCCCGCCACCTGGTCCGACGTCCCGCCGAGCTGGTCGAGCAGGCCGCTGACCGTCGAGCCGATGAGCTGCGGGTCCCGCGCACCCGGGCCCGCCGTGCCGACCGCCACCTGGACCAGAGGGCGTCGTCGAGCCGGGTCCCCAGGCCGGAACCCGCGCTGTGCCGCGGCGGCCTTCGCGCGGCCCAGTGCTCCGAGAGCCACCTGGCGCGGGGGTGTCAGGTCCACCAGGTCATGCAGCGGGGTGCCGTCCAGTGGCCGGGGCTTGGGGAACAGGCTGTCGTCAGAGGACACGGGCCACCTCGCCGCCCATGACGTCCACACGTGCGCCGGCCAGCGGTGCGGGCACGTCCTCCGCGACCGCCGCGGTGATGAGCACCTGCCGCGCCGGGGCGACCAGCTCCGCCAGCCGGTCCCGCCGGCGCGCATCGAGCTCGGCGAACACGTCGTCGAGGATGAGCACGGGCTCGCCGTCGGGGCCCCAGTCACCGCCGACGCCTTCATCGCCCCTGGTCAGAAGCTCGTACGACGCCAGGCGTAGTGCGAGCGCGAACGACCAGGACTCCCCGTGGCTCGCGTACCCCTTGGCCGGCAGGCCTCCGAGCGTGAGGACGAGGTCGTCGCGGTGCGGTCCGACGAGGCTGACCCCCCGCTCGATCTCCTTGCTGCGCAGCCGACCGATCGCCTCCAGCAGCTGCGCCTCCACCAGGTCCGCCGACGCCGTCTCGTCGGTGCTCTCGAGGACCGTGTCGAGCGAGGCCTTGTAGGTGACGATGGCATCGCCCTGACCCGCACTGACCTGCGCGTACGCCCGCTCGATGTGCGGTGCCAGGGCGCGGACCAGGTGGCGCCGGGCGACGATGATCTGCGCGCCGGTCTGCGCGAGCTTGGCATCCCACACGTCCAGCGTGCGCAGGTCCGCACCGGCACCGCGACGCGCCACTGCGGCCGACTTCAGCAGGGCCGACCGCTGCCGCAGCACCCGGTCGTAGTCCGCGACCGTCCCCGCGACCCGTGGCGTCAGCTGCACCAGCAGGTCGTCGAGGAACCGGCGTCGGCCATCGGGATCGCCCTTGACCAGCGACAGGTCCTCCGGCGCGAACAGGACCGTCCGCAGGATGCCGAGCACGTCGCGAGCCCGGGTGGGTGAGCCCCCGTTGACCCGCGCGCGGTTGGCCTTCCCCGGCGTGACCTCGATCTCGACGAGGGTCGACCGCGGCCGGCCCGGCTCCAGCTCGCGGACCACCTTCGCCCGGACGACCGCCCGGGTGGTGCCGGCGCGCACCAGGGCGGCATCCGTCGGGACGCGGTGGCTGCCCAGCGTGGCGACGTAGCCCAACGCCTCGACCAGGTTGGTCTTGCCCTGGCCGTTGGGCCCGACGAGCGCGGTGATGCCGGGCTCCAGCGGGAGCTCGACCTGCGCGTACGAGCGGAAGTCCGTCAGGGAGAGGTGCGCGACGTACATCGTCGGTTCAGGCGGGCGGTGCGGGTGGGGCGCCCGCCGGCTTCACGGCGTGGCCGCCGAACTGCTGGCGCAGAGCGGCGACGGCCTTCATCGCCGGGGACTCCTCCTGGCGGGACGCGAAGCGCGCGAACAGTGACGCCGAGATCACCGGAGCCGGCACCGCGAGGTCGATCGCCTCGTCGACGGTCCAGCGACCCTCGCCGGAGTCCTCGACCCAGTCGTCGATCTCGCCCAGGCCCGGGTCCTGCTCGAGCGCCTTGACCAGCAGCTCGAGCAGCCAGGAGCGCACGACCGTCCCCCGCTGCCACGCGCGCATCGTCCCGTGCACGTCCGTGACCAGGTCCTTTGCCGCCAGCAGCTCGTACCCCTCGGCATAGGCCTGCATCAGCCCGTACTCGATCCCGTTGTGCACCATCTTGGCGAAGTGACCAGCACCGACCTTGCCCGCGTGCACAAAACCCTCGGCGCGCGGACCCTCCGGCCGTAGCGCGTCGAACACCGGCATGACGGTCGCGACGAGCTTCTCGTCCCCGCCGACCATGAGTCCGTAGCCGTTCTCGAGCCCCCAGACACCGCCGGACACCCCGGCGTCGAGGAAGCCGACACCCGTCGCCGCCAGCAGGTCCGCGTGCGGCTGGTCGTCCTGGTAGTACGAGTTCCCACCGTCGATGACGATGTCACCGGCCGTCAGCAACCCGGCCAGGTCGTGCACCACCGCGTCGGTGATCTCACCCGAGGGCACCATCACCCAGACGACACGCTCGCCCGCGGGGAGCGACTCGACCAGCGCCTCGAGCGACGGGACATCGGTGACGTCAGGGTTCCGGTCGTACCCGGTGACCTCGATGCCTGCTGCCCGGATGCGCGAGCGCATGTTCGCGCCCATCTTGCCCAGACCGACCAGACCGATGTGCATGGCGTGCCTCTCTCGTCGCGACCGCGTCTCACTCTGCCGCAGGACGCGACGGTGCGCCGATCAGCTGGCGAAACGGATCGGCACCAGCAGGTACCGGTACTCCGGGTTGTCCTCGCCGTCCAGCGTCTCCTGGCCGGTGAACTCCACGGGCTTGTTGGGGTGCGTGAACGACAGCCGGACGAACGTCGTGCTCAGCGCGCCGAGCCCGTCGAGCAGGAACTGCGGGTTGAACGCCACCGAGATGTCGTCGCCCACGAGCGTGGCCTCGAGGGCCTCGGACGCCTGCGCGTCGTCGCCCTGGCCGGCGTCGAGCACGACCTGACCCTCGCTGAACGACAGGCGGATCGGGGTGTTGCGCTCGGCGACCAGGCTGACGCGCTTGGCCGCGTCCGCGAGGGCGTGCGTGCTGACGATCGCGTGGATGGGCGTCTCGTCCGGGAACAGCCGGCGGACCGCGGGGTAGTCCCCGTCGACCAGGAGGCTCGTGGTCTGGCGGCCGGCGGCCTCGAACCCGATCATGTCGACGCCCGAGCCCGTGGACAGCGCCACGGTGACCGAACCGGCGCTGCCGAGCGACTTCGCGGCGTCCGACAGCGTGCGCGCCCGGACGAGCGCGACGGTCGAGATGTCCGGCGACGACGGCTTCCAGGTGAGCTCGCGCAGGGCGAGCCGGTAGCGGTCGGTGGCCAGCAGGGTGACCTTCTCGCCCTCGATCTCGACGCGCACGCCCGTGAGCAGGGGCAACGTGTCGTCCCGGCTCGCGGCGACGGACACCTGGGCGACCGCGTGCGTGAGCTCGTCGCCGTCGACGGTGCCGGTGGTCGGCGGCATCACCGGGAGGTTCGGGTAGTCCTCGACCGGCATCGTCAGGAGCGTGAACCGGCTGGCTCCGCAGGTCACGACCACCTTGGTGCCCTCGAGCACCACGTCGACCGGCTTGTCCGGCAGGGAGCGGGAGATCTCCGCGAGCAGGCGTCCCGAGACCAGCACGGAGCCGGCCTCGCTGACGTCCGCCGGGATCTGCGACCGCGCCGAGACCTCGTAGTCGAAGCTGGAGAGCTGGACCGTGCCCGTGGTGTCGGCCTCGAGCCGGACTCCCGCCAGGACAGGGACCGGCGGCCGGGTGGGCAGGCTGCGCGCCGTCCACGTGACGGCGTCCGCGAGCACGTCGCGGTCGACCCGGAACCTCATACCTCACCTCTCGTCGAGCTGGCCCGGCCGACGTCCCACCACGGTTGTGGGGAGTGCGGGCTGACAGGCATCAGGCGAACACTACGCGAGAGGTCGGACGCTCGGTACGGGCAGTCGGATGACAACAACAGCCGTGTTGTTCTCCGTGGGGTCTGGGGCCGGTCGGGGCCTTTGGCGGTGTGTGGATCCCCCTCATAGAGATGTCTCATCATCGTCATCGGTCCTGTGCATCATGTGGATGGTCGGTGTCCGTGCAGGTCAACCCTCGATCAGCCTGTGCACGCGAGCTGTGGGCCGAAACGGACTCTCCGTGGACGGGGGTGGACGGCTGTGGTCGGGCCGTTCTGCGTCCACCGATCAGGGCCCGCCCGTCCACACCGTGACGGGGGGTCATCCACCGTCATCCACAGGTGAGTGCACAGGTGTGGAGATTCGTCCCATGCATGTCTCATTCCGAGGGTGAAGGTTGAGGTCAAGAGCCTCGTATCGTTTCGATGGTGAGAGTTGTCTCATGGCATTTCGTGGGAATCGATCGTTTGTGAACGCCGGAGATGTCCCGTTGGCGGTATTTCCGCAGATCAGAGCGTTCCGGTTGTCGCCCGGAGCGACGGATGCGTCGTTCAGGTGAATGCCGTCACAAGCGTCCCCAGGTGCCTGTGGACGGCTGTGGATAACTAGGGCTGATCAGCCCCGGTTCTGCTGCTTGATCCGGTTGGTGAGCTCGGTCACCTGGTTGTAGATCGACCGGCGCTCGGCCATGAGCTCGCGGATCTTGCGGTTGGCGTGCATGACCGTGGTGTGGTCCCGGCCGCCGAACGCCTGGCCGATCTTGGGCAGCGACAGGTCGGTCAGCTCACGGCACAGGTACATGGCGATCTGGCGGGCCGTCACGAGCACCCGGGAGCGGCTCGAGCCGCACAGGTCGTCGATGCTCAGGCCGAAGTAGGCCGCCGTCTGCCCGATGACCTGGGTGGCGGTGATCTCGGTGGTCTGGTCGTCGGTGATGAGGTCCTTCAGGACGATCTCGGCGAGCGACAGGTCGACCTGCTGCCGGTTGAGGTTCGCGAACGCCGTCACCCGGATCAGGGCACCCTCGAGCTCACGGATGTTGGTCGAGATCTTGCTCGCGATGTACTCCAGGACGTCCGGCGGTGCCTCCAGGCGCTCGCTGCCGGCCTTCTTGCGCAGGATCGCGATGCGCGTCTCGAGGTCCGGCGGCTGCACGTCGGTGATGAGGCCCCACTCGAAGCGGGACCGCATCCGGTCCTCGAAACCGTTGAGCTGCTTGGGCGGCAGGTCGGAGGTGATCACAACCTGCTTGTTGGCGTTGTGCAGGGTGTTGAACGTGTGGAAGAACTCCTCCATCGTCTGTTCCTTGCCCTGCAGGAACTGGATGTCGTCGATGAGGAGGACGTCCACCTCGCGGTAGCGCCGCTGGAACGCGCCGGCCTTGCCCTCGCTGATGGAGTTGATGAAGTCGTTGGTGAACTCCTCGGAGTTCACGTAGCGCACGCGCACGCTGGGGTAAAGGTTCTGGGCGTAGTGGCCGATCGCGTGGAGCAGGTGCGTCTTGCCCAGACCCGAGTCGCCGTAGATGAACAGCGGGTTGTACGCCTTGGCCGGCGCCTCGGCGACAGCGACGGCGGCCGCGTGCGCGAACCGGTTGGAGCTGCCGATGACGAACGTCTCGAAGAGGTACTTCGGGTTGAGGCGCGCGGGCTCCGCGGGCTGACGGCGGTTCGGCCGGTCGTCGTTGCGGCCGGGGTACCGGCGGTCGCGTGCCGAGCTGCCGTGGTTCGGCTCCTCGTCGTCGTCGTCCTGGACGAGCGACAGGTCGGGTCGCGCCTCGCGTCGGGCGTCGGCCTCGTCGGCCTCGCGCGCGTCGTGCGACGGGCTGTAGGGCTCGTGGTCCGGTGCGGACGTGACGACCCGCAGGGCCGGCGGTGCGTCCTCCGCGAGCTCGGGGTCGACCGTGATGGCAAACCGGGCCTCGCGTCCGAGTGCGGTGCTCAGTGCGCCGGTGACCTCACCGCGGACGCGGGACTCGAGGTAGTCCTTGGTCAGGTCGTTGCCGACGGCGAGGAGAAGGGTCCCGTCGAGGAGACCGAGCGGACGGGCCAGCCGGACGAAGGCGATCTGGCGTGGCGTGATGTCCGGGCTCGACTCGAGGGTCGACACCACGTGCCCCCAGACCCGGGAGAGCTCTTCGTCCTGTGACACGTGCTACCTCGGTTGTTCGATCGCGTGGGTGGTCGAGTCTCGCATGACCGTACGTTGTCCACACAGTTGTCCACACCTGTGAGCAGATGGTCACGCGGGTTCCGTGGGCGCCGGTTCGCGACGAGGACGGTGCCGACAGCGCCGCTCTCCCACGTGTTGCGCGTCGTGCCGCACCTCTGTCCACCACGTCGTGGTCCACAGCCTGCGCACCCCTGGCAACGATGACCGATCGTAGTGGCAGCGGTGTCCGGGCGGCAGGGCGCGAGCGGGTGACTGTGGCAAGATCGAACCGGCGCGTCGCGTGCATTTGACCGGCCAGTACGGCGGGAAGTACGGTATTGCAGCCTTCTCGATGGCTCCTGCTGGCGCGCCCTGACGCCGCACGCACGCGATGCGTGTCCTGGGAGCATCGATCCTGGCAGCCTGAACCTGGTCGCGCGGCACATGCGAGGCCCACCCGATGTAGTTGGAGACTCTCGTGACCAAGCGCACCTTCCAGCCGAACAACCGGCGCCGGGCCAAGACCCACGGCTTCCGCCTGCGCATGCGCACGCGTGCCGGCCGCGCGATCCTGGCGGCTCGTCGTCGCAAGGGCCGCGCGGAGCTCTCGGCCTGACATCACCGTCGGTGCTGTCCGCCGCGCACCGGATGCGCCGCGCTGCCGACTTCGAG
>NZ_JBFUHU010000012.1:0-24804 GCF_056402235.1 Cellulomonas sp. P4_B5_2 | reverse complement strand
GGTCCGACGTCGGACCCCCGCGCCTCAGGAGACGGCGTCCTTGAGCGCGGTGACCAGCTCGTCCACGTCCGCCTCGGTGGTGTCGAACGAGCACATCAGCCGGACCTCGCCGGTCTCGACGATCCAGTCGTAGAACCGCCACCGGCGGCGCAGCACGTCCGCGACCCCGGCGGGGAAGATCACGAAGATGCCGTTCGCCTGCGTGGGCCGTGTCACCTGCACCCCCGGCAGGTGCTCGATCCCCGCGCGCAGCCGGGCCGCCATGGCGTTCGCGTGCCGCGCCGAGCGCAGCCACAGGTCGCCCTCGAACAGGGCGACGAGCTGCGCGGACGCGAACCGCATCTTGGACGCGAGCTGCATGTCCATCTTGCGCAGGTAGGTCAGGCCGCCGTCCGCCGCGGGGTCCAGCACGACCACGGCCTCACCGAACAGGAGGCCGTTCTTCGTACCCCCGAGCGACAGGATGTCGACGCCCGCGTCGGTGGTGAACGCGCGCAGCGGCACGTCGAGCGATGCCGCCGCGTTGGAGATCCGCGCCCCGTCGAGGTGGAGCCGCATCCCGTGCTCGTGCGCCTGGTCCGCCAGCGCGCGCACCTCGTCGGGCGTGTACACGGTGCCCAGCTCGGTCGCCTGGGTGATCGAGACGACGCCGGGCTGCGCCCGGTGCTCGTCGCCGAAGCCCCACGCCTGCGTCGCCACCAGCTCCGGCGTCAGCTTGCCGTCGGGGGTGGGCACGGTGAGCAGCTTGATGCCGCCCATCCGCTCGGGCGCCCCGTTCTCGTCGGTGTGGATGTGGGCGGTCTCCGCGCACACCACGGCACCCCAGCGCGGGAGCACGGACTGCAGCGAGAGCACGTTCGCACCCGTGCCGTTGAACACGGGGAACGCCGTCGCCTGGTCGCCGAAGTGGTGGGCGACGACCTCCTGGAGCCGGGAGGTGTACACGTCCTCGCCGTACGCGGTCTGGTGGCCCCCGTTGGCCTCCGCGATCGCGGCGAGCACCTCGGGGTGCACCCCCGCGTAGTTGTCGGAGGCGAAGTCACGGCGGTCGGCGTCATGCAGTCGGGTCACGGGGTCCATCTTCCCCGACGTCAGGCCCGCTCCTGCGCAGGACGGGCCCGTGCGGGATGATCCGTCCAGACCCCAAGGAGGACCACGGTGCACGAGCACGACGCAGCCCCGGACGACGGCCGTCGCGAGACCGACAACGAGCGAGCCGACCGCAACTGGGACGAGCTCATGCAGGAGCTCCGGGTCACGCAGACCGGCACGCAGATCCTCACGGGCTTCCTGCTCACGATCCCGTTCCAGCAGCGGTTCGCGGACCTGGACGCCTACCAGGAGGACCTGTACCTGGTCCTCGTCCTCCTCGCCGTGCTGGCGACGACGCTGATCACCGCGCCGGCGAGCCTGCACCGTGTCCTGTTCCGGCAGCGGCTCAAGCCGGAGCTCGTCTCGGCGGGGAACCGCCTCGCGCGGGCGGGGCTGGTGGTCCTGGCCTTCGTCATGGCCGGCAGCGCGATGCTCGTGTTCGACGTCGTGCTCACCAGAACCGCGGGCTGGACCGTGGGGATCGTCTCGATCCTCGTGATCACCGCGGTGTGGTGGGCRTTCCCGAAGCTGCTCGCCCGGGGCGCCCGCGACTGACGGCGCTCAGGCCGTGGCGGACTCCCGGCAGCTCGCGCACGTGCCGACCAGCTCGATCGTGTGGTCGACGTCGTCGAACCCGTGCGCCGCGCCCACCTGGGCCGCCCACGCCTCCGCCTGACCCGCCTCGATCTCGACCGTCCGCCCGCACGAGCGGCACACGAGGTGGTGGTGGTGGCTGCGCTGCTCGCACCGGCGGTAGACGGACTCGCCGTCCTCGGTGCGCAGGACGTCGACGTCGCCGTGCTCGGACAGGCTCTGCACCGCGCGGTACACGGTGGCCAGGCCGACGCTCGAGCCCCGGGCGCGGAGCATCTCGTGCAGCTGCTGGGCGCTGCGGAACTCGTCGACGTCCTCGAGGAGGTCGAGGATCTCGGCGCGCTGACGCGTCTGCCGCGGCACGACCACCATCAGAGCGACCCCCTCTTGCTGAGACTGGTTCCCACTATAACGCGACCGAGCCCCCGATCCCGGAGGATCGAGGGCCCGGTCGAGGCGCTGAGGTCAGCCCTGGACGGCGCGCTTGAGGGCGCTGCCGGCCGTGAGCTTCACGCGGTAGCCCGCGGGGATCTCGAGCTTCTCACCCGTCTGGGGGTTGATGCCCGTGCGGGCGCCGCGCTCGGCGCGGGCGACGGCCAGGAAGCCGGGGATCGTGACGGCCTCGCCGGCGCTGAGGTTCTCGACGAGAACCTCCTGGAAGGCCTTGAGGGCCTTGTCCGCGTCGGTGTTGGACAGGCCGGTCTTGGCCGCGACGGCCTGGACGAGCTCGGTGCGGTTCACGCTCACTGGATGTGCTCCTCTGTGTTCACTCGGACATGCAGGCCCACTTCCGGGCCATCCCCCGGGCGCGCGGCAGAACCGCGGCAACCGGGGACGATCGGCTGACACTAACCCGGGAGAGGCATGTTTCCGTGCATCGGGCGTGTCGCGTCACCTGTGCGTTCGCGCCAGGAGCCCCTCCACCGGCAGCGTCGTGATCACCCGGGCGGGGTCCAGGTCGTGCTCCGCGGCGCGCGCGCAGCCCGCCATGAGCCAGTCCAGCTGGCCGGGTGCATGGGCGTCCGTGTCGATGGAGAAGTCGCAGCCGGCGTCGATCGCGATCGCGAGCAGGTCGTGCGGAGGATCCAGCCGGTCGGGCCGGCAGTTGATCTCGACCGCGACCCCGTGCTCCGCGCAGGCGTCGAACACCGCGCGGGCGTCGAACTCGCTCTGCGGGCGGCTCTTGCCCTTGATCTGACGGCCCGTGCAGTGCCCCAGGACGTCGGTGCGCGGGTTGCTCACCGCGGCGATCATCCGGCGCGTCATCGGCGCCGACTCCATCCGGAGCTTGGAGTGCACCGACGCCACGACGACGTCGAGCTGGTCCAGCAGGTCGGGGTCCTGGTCCAGCGCGCCGTCGTCGAGGATGTCGACCTCGATCCCGGTGAGGACGCGGAACGGGCTGACCGCACGGTTCAGCGCAGCGACCTGGTCCAGCTGGGCGCGGAGCCGGGACGCCGACAGGCCGTTGGCCACCGTCAGGCGCGGCGAGTGGTCCGTGATCGCGAGGTACTCGTGCCCGAGCTCGAGGGCGGCCAGGACCATCTCCTGGATCGGCGTCGCCCCGTCCGACGCCTCCGTGTGGGAGTGCAGGTCGCCGCGCAGCGCCTCACGCAGGGCCAGCGCACCGGGGTCGGCGGCGGCCGCTCGGGCCTCCGCGTACTCCGCCTCGAGCGTGTCGAGGTACTCGACCCGCTTGCCGCGCAGCACGTGCGCCACGACGTCGGCCGTGCGCGCGCCGACCGAGGGCAGGTCCGCCAGGGAGCCCGAAGCGGCGAGCGCCGTGAGGCGGTCGGCCGGCTGCCGCTCGACACTGACCGCCGCCTTGCGGAACGCCTCGCTGCGGTACGGGCTCGCCTGGGCACGCTCCAGCAGGAACGCGATCCGTCTCAGCGCGGCGACGGCATCGGCTTGCCGGTCCGCCGCGCTCACGACGCCTTGGCCTTGGCCTTCTTCGCCTTGGCCTTCGGCTTCTCCTCGTCGTCCTTGGCGGGCTCCTCGGCGCGTGCACCGCGGGCCTTCTCGACGCTGCGCTGCAGTGCCGCCAGCAGGTCGACGACGTCCCCTCCGCCGTCGGCGCCGGCCTCCTCGCCCGCAGGAACGGGCACCGCGCGCGTGCTCCCCGACGACACCTTGGCCTCGATGAGCTGCTCGAGCGCGCCCGCGTAGCGGTCCTCGTACTGCGACGGGTCGAAGTCCGCCGCGAGCGACTCGACCAGGGACGCCGCCATCGCCAGCTCCTGCGGACGCACGGACACGTCGTCCTCGAGGATCGGGAAGTCGGCCGCGCGCACCTCGTCGGGCCACAGGAGCGTCTGCATGACGATCACGTTGTCGCGCACCCGCAGGATCGCCATGGACTCGCGCTGCCGCAGCGCCACCTTGACCACCGCGACGCGGTCGGCCTGCTCGAGCGCGCCCCGCAGCAGCGCGTAGGGCTTGGCGGCCGTCTTCTCCGGCTCCAGGTAGTACGTCTTCTGCAGCAGGATCGGGTCCACCTGGTCCACCGGCACGAACTCGAGCACCTCGATCTCGCGCTCCGTGGACAGCGGCAGCGACTTGAAGTCCTCGTCGGTCAGGACGACCAGCTCGCCGTCGTCCGTCTCGTAGCCCTTGGCGATGTCCGACATCTCCACCGGCTCGTTGTCGATGCTGCAGAACTTGCGGTAGCGGATCCGCCCGCCGTCCTCCTTGTGCACCTGGTGCAGCGTGACCTCGTGCTCCCCCGTCGCCGAGTACAGCCGCACCGGGACGTTGACCAGCCCGAACGCGACGGCACCCTTCCAGATCGCTCGCATGGCCGTGTCCTCCGTCGATGGCAGCAGGGCATGTGGATGTTGACCGCGCCTCGCGCGACCTCCTATGGGCAGGATGGACCCGTGGAGCCCATGCTCGCCACCCCTGCGACCGGTCCGGCGGAGCTTCCGCGCGGGCCGGAGTGGGCGTTCGAGGTGAAGTGGGACGGCGTGCGGGCGCTCGCGGACACGACCTCCGGCCGGCTGCGGCTCTGGAGCCGCAACGAGCGCGAGATCACCGTGGCGTACCCGGAGCTGGCGGGTCTCGGTGAGGTCCCGGACGCGATCCTCGACGGCGAGATCGTCCTGATGGCCGACGGGATCCCCTCCTTCACCGCCCTCGCGGAGCGGATGCACGTCCGCGAGCCTCGCCGGGCGCAGGCGCTCGCCACCCAGCGTCCGGTGACGTTCCTGCTGTTCGACGCGCTGCGGCTGGGCGGCGTGGATCTCACGGGTCGGACCTACGACGAGCGCCGCGAGGCCCTGAGCGGCCTCGAGCTCCCCGAGCACGTGCAGCTCTCCCCCGTCTACCCCGACGGCGCCGAGCTCTGGGAGGTCACGAAGGGCCTCGGCCTGGAG
Source organism: Cellulomonas sp. P4_B5_2 (assembly GCF_056402235.1). Classification (NCBI taxonomy): domain Bacteria; kingdom Bacillati; phylum Actinomycetota; class Actinomycetes; order Micrococcales; family Cellulomonadaceae; genus Cellulomonas; species Cellulomonas sp. P4_B5_2. The sequence continues at coordinate 19,744 of NZ_JBFUHU010000012.1, read as the reverse complement.
GGCGTCGTCGCCAAGCGCCGGTCGTCGTTCTACGTGCCCGGCCGGCGCTCGCGCGACTGGGTCAAGGCGCCGCACCGCCGCACCCGCGCCGCGCTCGTGGGCGGCTGGCGCGAGGAGACGAACGGGTCGGGCCGGATGGGTGCGGTGCTCTTCGGCGCGCGCGACGCCGACGGCGCCCTGCGCTACCTCGGCCGGGCGGGCAGCGGGCTGACGGGCAGGCGTGCGACGGACCTGCAGAAGCTCCTGGTGCCCCGCGCAGACTCGCCCTTCGACGACGAGGTCCCCCCGATCGACGCGCGCGGTACCCGGTGGTGCGAGCCGACGGTCGTCGTCGACACGCTCTACCTCGCCAGGAACCCCACCGGTCGGCTGCGGCAGCCGGTCGTGCGGGCCGTGCGCACCGACACCGACGCCGACCCGTGGGAGCAGCCATGACACCCGAACGGCAGATGGTCGACGTCGAGGGCCGCCAGGTCCGCGTCAGCCACCTGGAGAAGGTCATGTACCCGTCCACGGGGACGACCAAGGCCGAGGTCATGAACTACCTGGTCCAGGTGGCGCCGGCGATCCTCCCCCAGCTGAAGGACCGCCCCGTGACCCGGATCCGGTGGCCCGGCGGTGTCGGCGGCGAGAAGTTCTTCGAGAAGAACACCCCGCGAGGTGCCCCGGACTGGATCCGTCGGCAGACCCTGCGCGCGGCGCCCGGTGCCGAGGACGAGGGTGCGGAGCTGGAGCTGCCGTTCCTCGACGACCTGGCCGGGCTCGTGTGGGCAGCCAACCAGGGCGCGCTCGAGCTGCACACGCCGCAGTGGCGCGTGGGTCCGCGCGGGAAGATCCACAAGCCCGACCGGCTGGTGGTGGACCTCGACCCGGGCGCGCCCGCGGGGCTGGCCGAGTGCGCGACCGTTGCCCACCTCGTGGCGGACCGGCTCCGGCAGGACGGGCTCGGCACCACGGTGCCCGTGACCTCCGGCAGCAAGGGCATGCAGCTGTACGCACCCCTGCCGGGCACGCAGACCGTGCTCGAGGTCCGGCAGTACGCGCGGGACATCGCCTACGAGATAGCCGCCGCGCACCCGGAGCTGGTGGTCGCGGTGATGAAGAAGGACATCCGCGGCGGCAAGGTGCTCATCGACTGGTCCCAGAACCATCCCGCGAAGACGACGATCACCCCGTACTCGCTGCGCGGACGGGAGGTTCCCCACGTCGCCGCACCGCGGTGGTGGGACGAGATCGGGCCGGGACTCCAGCAGCTGACGCCGGACGAGGTCGCACGGCGCCTGGCCGACCGCGGTGACCCCTTCGCCTGACCGGTTCGGATGGCGGCACCCGCCCACCTTTGACACGGTGGACGCAGTCGGGCAGAAACCCCGCATCATCGACCGAAGGAACGCCCCATGGTCCTGCCGAAGTACACCGTCCCGTCCCTCACCCTGCAGGAGGGGGCCGACGTCGCCGCCGTGCTGCAGCAGCGGCTGGACGCCCTGAACGACCTGGCGCTCACGCTCAAGCACATCCACTGGAACGTCGTCGGGCCCCACTTCATCGCGGTGCACGAGATGCTCGACCCGCAGGTCGACGCCGTGCGCCTCATGGTCGACGCCATCGCCGAGCGGATCGCGACGCTGGGCGTCGCACCGGTGGGCACCCCCGGCGAGCTGGTGAAGAACCGCACCTGGGAGGACTACTCGATCGGACGTGACAGTGCGATCGCCCACCTCGGCGCCCTGGACGTGGTCTACATCGGAGTCATCGAGGACCACCGCAAGGCGGCCGACGAGGTCGAGGAGATCGACGCCGTCACGAACGACCTCCTGATCGGGCACCTGCACGAGCTCGAGCTGTTCCACTGGTTCGTGCGTGCCCACCTCGAGTCCGCAGGCGGGGTCCTGACGACCGGCAACGCGCAGACCGAGAAGACCGCCGCGCGGAAGGCGTCCGCGAAGGACACCGCGTGAGCGCAACCCCCAGCGCCCGGCCCGTCGTCGAACCCGACGGCGGGCCGGTGCTTCGTACCGCCCGACCGGGCGGCCCCTCCGGCGCCTCCACCAACCCCGCGTCGTCCGTGCCGCGCACGCACCTCGCCGCCCGGATCGAGAACGGGTTCGACCGGGCCGTGGCGCACCAGCTGCGCGGCCGGGGATGGACCGTGCGGATCGAGCCGTACGCCGGCTACGGCGGCACCGGATGGGTGCGCATCCTCGCCCGCACCCTGCTGGCCGCCCCGCACGTCCGCGACGAGGACCTCCCGGGTGCCGGTGGGAGCGCGCAGGCCGGCTCGCGCTCGGCCACCGCGCTGCGCGGGTGGCGCAGCTTCGCGACCGCCCAGGTCTCGGGCGCCGAGCTCGAGGTGCAGGTCGGCGACCGGACCCACCGCGTGGTGACCGACCGCGGCGGGTACGTCGACACCGTCCTCGAGTCCGACCTGGCCCCCGGCTGGCACGACGTGCGACTCACGACCGCCGACGGCGCCACGGCGACCGCGCCGGTCCACGTGATCGGACCGGACGTGCGACTCGGCATCGTCAGCGACATCGACGACACCGTGATGGTGACCCGCCTCCCCCGCCCCTTCGTCGCCGCGTGGAACGTGTTCATGCGGCACGAGAACGCCCGTGAGGCCGTCCCGGGCATGGCCCGGCTGTACGCGGAGCTGCGCGCGGGCGACCGCGAGGTCCCGGTGGTCTACCTCTCCACCGGCGCCTGGAACGCCGCGCCGACTCTCGCCCGCTTCCTGCGGCGGCACCGCTACCCGGCGGGCCCCCTCCTGCTCACCGACTGGGGCCCCACCAACAGCGGCTGGTTCCGCAGCGGTCCCGCGCACAAGGTCGCCCAGCTGCGGCGGCTCTTCGACGAGCTGCCGGACGTCCAGTGGGTGCTGGTGGGCGACGACGGCCAACGGGACCCGCAGATCTACGCGGGCGCTGCCCAGCACTTCCCGGAGCGTGTGCGGGCGATCCTCATCCGGCAGCTGACGTTCGGGGAGCACGTCCTCGCGCACGGCGTGCCGGTGCCGACGACGGACCAGGTCCGTGCCGAGCAGGACGCCGCCCGACGTCCGGACGGCATCCCGGTGATCCAGGGGGAGGACGGCAAGGCGCTGCTGCGGGGCGTCCGCGAACGCGGCGTCGACCTGTCCTAGAGCCGCTCGGGGTCGTCCCACTCGTCGCTGCTGGCGATGGCCTCGTCGTCGGCCTCGAGCTCGACGGCGTGCAGCGAGCGGGGGGCGTGGTCGGGGTCGCCGCCGGAGCGTGCGTCGGCGGCATCGAGCTCGGCCTGGGCACGTGCGGGGTCGGCAAGGTGCTCGGCGGAGGGGTCGGACGTCAGGTCGCGGTCGCGGCTCATGCTTCGGTTCTACCGCTCGCGGTCTCCCCGCGCACGCGCGGACCAGCACCTGGTCCGGCGCGTCCCGCGCCTCGCACCCGCCGGGCTAAACGATTCGCGCTCTGCTGCACGTTCGAAGCGCTTCGATACGGTCGCGGCGGTCGTCGCTCGGCGTCGATCCCAGGGACCCGGCACCGCCGCCGGAGGCCCCTCACGGCCCTCACGAAGGAGTGCTGCGGATGTCCGCCCCCTCGCTCGTCGCTCGCACGCCCGCCCGGTTCGCGGCCCTCGCCGCCGCCGGCGCCCTGGTCGCCAGCGCGCTCGTCGCCGTCGCCACCCAGGAAGCCGCCCATGCCGCCGTCTCCCCGTACACCTGGGGGAACGTCGAGATCGTCGGGGGCGGCTTCGTGCCCGGCATCGTCTACAACCAGTCGGAGAAGGGGCTCGTCTACGCCCGGACCGACATCGGCGGCGCGTACCGCCTCGACCAGGCCACGAAGCGGTGGATCCCGCTGCTCGACCACGTCGGCTGGGACGACTGGAGCCACAACGGCGTCCTGTCGCTGGCCACGGACCCGGTGAACCCGAACAAGGTGTTCGCCGCGGTCGGCACGTACACGAACAGCTGGGACCCGAACAACGGCGCGATCCTGCGGTCGTCGGACCGCGGCGCCACCTGGGCCAAGACGACCCTCCCGTTCAAGGTCGGCGGCAACATGCCCGGCCGCGGCATGGGCGAACGGCTGCAGGTGGACCCCAACGACGACCGTGTCCTGTACTTCGGCACCGAGGGCGGCAACGGTCTGTGGCGGAGCACCGACTCCGGCGTGACCTGGGCGAAGGTGTCGAGCTTCACCAACGTGGGCAACTACGCGCAGGACCCCAGCGACCCCAAYGGGTACCTGACCACCAACCAGGGCGTCGTGTGGGTGACGTTCGACCCGACGAGCGGCACCAAGGGCTCGCCGACCAGGACGATCTACGTCGGCGTGGCCGACAAGGAGAACACCGTCTACAGGTCCACGGACGCCGGGGCGACCTGGTCACGGATCGCCGGGCAGCCGACGGGGTACATCGCGCACAAGGGCGTGTTCGACGCCGTCGGCAAGCAGCTCTACATCGCGACGAGCGACACGGGCGGCCCCTACGACGGCGGCCACGGTGACCTGTGGCGGCTGGACGCGGCCACCGGCGTGTGGACGCAGATCAGCCCCGTACCGTCCTCGAGCACGGACAACTACTTCGGGTACAGCGGGCTGACGATCGACCGCCAGGACCCGGACACGATCATGGCCGTCACGCAGATCTCGTGGTTCCCGGACATCCAGGTGTTCCGGTCCACCGACCGCGGCGCCACGTGGTCGAGGATCTGGGACTGGAACGGCTACCCCGACCGCACCCTGCGCTACACCCAGGACATCTCGGCCTCCGGGTGGCTCACGTTCGGCAAGCAGTCGGCGCCGCCGGAGACCAGCCCGAAGCTCGGCTGGATGACCGAGTCGTTCGAGATCGACCCGTTCGACTCCGGCTCGTTCCTCTACGGCACGGGCGCCACCATCTACGGCGGCTCCAACCTGACCGCGTGGGACACCGGCGGCAAGGTGGCCATCTCCGTGAAGGCCCAGGGCCTGGAGGAGACCGCGGTGCTCGACCTGGCGGCCCCTCCGGGCGCCACGCAGCTGGTGTCGGGTCTCGGGGACATCGGCGGGTTCGTGCACACCGACATCACCAAGGCGCCGCCCGCCTACTCGGCCACCGCTCCCTTCATGGGCTCGGTCAACGGCACCGACTTCGCCGAGAAGACGCCGGCCACGATGGTGCGCGTCGGGTCCGGGGACGCCGGGAGCTCCCACCTCAGCGTGTCCACCTCCGGCGGCAGCTCCTGGTGGGCCGGCCAGGAGCCGGGCGGCGTGACGGGCGGCGGCAACGTGGCCATGGGCGCCGACGGCAGCCGCATCGTCTGGAGCGCCGACGGAGCCGGCGTCCACACGTCGTCGACGCTGGGCTCCAGCTGGACGAAGTCGACCGGACCGGCCACCGGTGCGCGCGTCGAGTCCGACCGGGTCAACCCGTCGAAGTTCTACGCGTTCTCGGGCGGCACGTTCTGGACCTCGACCGACGGCGGCGCCACGTTCACCGCCTCGGCGGCCAGCGGACTTCCGAGCGCGGGCAACGTGCGGTTCGCCGCGGTCCCGGGCAAGGAGGGTGACGTCTGGCTCACCGGCGGCACCACCACAGGCACCTACGGCATGTGGCACTCCACCAACTCGGGCGCGTCGTTCACCAAGATCGCCGCGGTCGACCAGGGCGACGCCATCGGGTTCGGCAAGGCCGCGCCCGGCGCCACGTACCCGGCCATCTACACCTCGTCCAAGATCAGCGGGGTCCGCGGGATCTTCCGCTCGATCGACGCTGGCGCCACCTGGGTGCGGATCAACGACGACCAGCACCAGTGGGGCTGGACGGGGTCGGTCGTCATCGGTGACCCCGACGTGTACGGGCGCGTCTACGTGGGCACCAACGGTCGGGGGATCATCGTCGGCAACCTGACGGGAACGGACCCGACGACGTCACCGACGCCGACGCCGACCACCCCGACGCCGACGGCCACACCGACCCCGACCGCCACGCCCACCCCGACGGTCACACCGACCCCGACCCCGACGCCCACGGTCCAGCCCGGGGCGTGCTCGGTCAGGTACACGATCAACGACTGGAACACCGGCTTCACCGCGTCCGTGCGCATCACCAACGGGAGCAGCGCGGCGATCACGGGCTGGAGGCTCGGGTTCACCTTTCCCGCGGGCCAGCAGATCACCAACCTGTGGTCGGGCGCCTACACACAGTCCGGGTCGACCGTGACGGTGACCAACGCCGCGTGGAACGGCTCGATCCCCGCGGGCGGCAGCGTGGAGCTCGGGTTCAACGGGTCCCACACCGGGACCAACCCGAGGCCGGCCGCGTTCACGGTCAACGGGAGCACGTGCAGCAACGGATGAGCTGCGGGGTGGGCGGCGTGTGACACGGACCCGCCGCCCGCCCCGCTCCCGGGCCCGGCTCGCCGCACCGACCCCGCGGCGGGCCGGGACCTCGGTCCCTTGACGTAAGGAAGATCACACGCACACGGGCGGAAGGGTATCTCGACGTCAACATACGATCGAAAACGTGTCAGAACGCGAAGAGACCATCGACGTCGTCCTCGTCGGGGGCGGGATCATGAGCGCCACCCTCGCCGCGCTCATCACCACCCTCGAGCCCACGTGGACGGTCGAGATCCACGAGCGGCGCCCGGCTCTCGCCGAGGAGAGCTCGAACGCGTGGAACAACGCCGGGACCGGTCACGCAGCCCTCTGCGAGCTGAACTACACGCCCGAACGGCCCGACGGCTCGATCGACATCACCAAGGCCGTGACGATCAACGAGCAGTTCGAGCTGTCCCGCGAGCTCTGGCACCACCTGGCGACRCACGACCGCCTCCCGGGTGGCGACGGGTTCCTGTCGACCACGCCGCACATGACGTTCGTGCGCGGTGCCGACAACGCCGACTACCTTCGCCGGCGCTTCGAGACCCTGCGCAAGCACCCGCTGTTCTCCGACCTCGAGTTCAGCACCGACCCCGCGCAGATCGCCCGGTGGGCCCCGCTGCTCGTGGACGACCGTGACCCGGCCGAGCCGATCGCGGCGACGCGCGCTGCAGCGGGCACCGACGTCGACTTCGGACGACTGACCCGCGCGATGATCGGTGACGCGGTCGAGCGCGGCGCGCGGCTGCACCTCGAGAGCGAGATCACCCGGCTGCGCCAGAAGAGGGACGGCACCTGGTCGCTGCGCGTCGCCGACCGGCGCTGGAACGGGCACCTGCGCACCCGCAAGGTCCACGCTCGGTTCGTGTTCGTCGGCGCGGGCGGTGGCGCCCTGCCGCTGCTGCAGAGCTCGGGCATCCCCGAGGCCAAGGGCTTCGGCGGCTTCCCCATCAGCGGGCAGTTCCTCAAGACCACCAACCCGCAGATCGTCGCCCGGCACCAGGCCAAGGTGTACGGCAAGGCCGACATCGGTGCTCCCCCGATGTCCGTCCCGCACCTCGACACCCGCGTGGTCGACGGCGGCACCGCCCTGCTGTTCGGGCCGTACGCCGGCTGGAGCATGAAGTTCCTCAAGGGCGGCTCGTGGACCGACCTGATCCGGTCGATCCGCCCGGGAAACCTGGTTCCGATGCTCGCGGTGGGCGTGCGGAACCTCGACCTGCTGAAGTACCTGATCGGCGAGGTGACCGCCACGGACACCAGCCGCCTGCGCACGCTGCGCGCGTTCATGCCGACCGCGCACCCGCGCGACTGGGAGCTCGTCACCGCAGGCCAGCGCGTCCAGGTCATCAAGAAGGACAGGGCCAAGGGCGGGGTGCTGGAGTTCGGCACCGAGCTGGTCRCGTCCGCGGACGGCTCCATCGCCGGCCTGCTCGGTGCCTCTCCGGGGGCGTCCACGGCGGTCGCGACGATGCTCGACCTGCTCGAGCGGTGCTTCCCGGAGCGCTCCGAGGCCTGGCAGCCGCGCCTGCGCACGATGATGCCGAGCCTGGGTGGCGCCGCGTGGGACGAGTCGTTCGAGCTGGAGCACCTCGCGGACGACGAGCAGGTGGGGTCCGAGCGCTGACCGGGATGCGCGAGTATGGGGCCGTGACCGACCCCGTCGAAGCCGTCAGCGCAGAGATGCGCCACGCCAAGGTCCGCGCGGCCACCGACCACACCACGGTCGGTCAGGTGATCACCACGGCCGACGGGCGAGTCACCATCGCCTGCGCGTGCGGCATGGAGCTCACCAACGGCCCCACGTGGTCGCTCGACGAACACATCCGCCTGCACCGTGCCGAGGCACGGTTCCTCGCCCTCGCGGCCGTCGCCCCCCTGGGCATCCCCCGACTGGTGCGCTGGCCCCTCTAGACCCTCGCGTGGACGTGCTCGTCCGCGTCGTCGTCCTCGTGCTCGTGAGGCAGCCCGAGCTCGTGCGCCCGCTCGTGGGCCTCCCGCGCGGCGATCCGTGCCTGCACGTCGGCCCGGCGCAGCGGCGGCACCGTGGTGGGCGGCTGGCGGCGCTGGGGCAGCTCGTCGAGCAGGCGGGCGGTGATCGCGGCGACCTCCCGGACGGCGGCCTCGAACGGCTCGCGCGTGGCGTCGCTGAGCGACTGGACGCCCGTGACCTTGCGGACGTACTGCCGCGCGGCGGCCTCGATCTCCTCCGAGGTGGCCGGCGGCTCGAGCCCTCGGAGCGTGGTGATGTTCCGGCACATGCCGACCGACGTTACGCCGCCACCCCCACACGCGTCTCGAGGTCGAGGAGCGTCAGCTTGGCCGCTGCTCCGCCCGCGTACTGCCCGGGCGAGCCGTCGGAGCGCACCACCCGGTGGCACGGGAGCACCACGGGCAGCGGGTTGAGCGCGCACGCGGTGCCGACCGCCCGGACAGCCCGTGGGCTCCCCGCCAGGCCGGCCATCTCGGCGTAGCTGGCCGTGTGCCCGTACTCGATGTCGGGCAGGTGGAGCACGACGTCGCGACGGAAGCCGCGCAGCAGCTGCAGGTCGAGCGGCAGGTCGAAGGTGGTGCGCCGACCCGAGAAGTACTCGTCGAGCTCACGGGCCACGTCGTCCAGCTGCCCCGGCGCCTCGAGCACCCGCGGGCTGACCGTCGAGGCGAGCGCGGTGAGGACGGCGTCGTGGTCCTGCACCCCGAACGCGACGCGGACCAGTCCCACGGGTGTGCGGGCGATCAACAGCGGGCCGACCGGGCTGTCCACGGTGCGGTAGGCGACGTCGAGCAGGTCGTCCGCGGCTGCGCGGACCGCGAGGTCCCGGTGCAGCCGGACGAGATCGGACTCGTCCACGTCGGGCACGTAGGTCATGACTCCTCCTGGTCGATCGCGGGGTAGGTCCGGCGCAGGGTCGCGACGCCGTCGGACGCCGCTCGCCTGGCCGCGGCCGCTGTGCCGCCGACGAGCGCGGCGACGTCGTCGTAGGGCAGTCCGCCGAGGTGGTGGTAGGCGACCACCTGCCGCTGCTTCGTCGGCAGCTCGGCCAGGGCCGACCACAGGTCCAGGTCACGGCTCGGTGCTGCGACCGGGCGGTCGGGCACGTCGGCGACCGGGAGCGCGTGCCGGGCCGCCCGCCGCACGATGTCGATCGCCTTGCGGTGCGCGATCGTCACCAGCCAGGCCTCCACGTTCGCGTCGGCCGGGAGGTCCGGGTAGGCGCGCAGGGCGGCGAGGAACGTGTCCGACCACGCGTCGTCGGCGTCCACAGGTCCCACCACCGCGCGGCACACACGCAGCACGGTGGCGCCATGGACGGACACCACGCGCTCGAAGGGTTCCTTCACGCTCACAGTGTGCAGACGCACCAGGTCCCCCGCGCGTGAGGTCCGACTTTTACAGTGGGGCCATGACGAACCTCGAGGTACGGCCGGTGCCGGAGCTGTGCGACCTCGTACCGTCCCGTGGACCCGTCGTCGAGCTGCACGAGGCGCGGGACGTCCCGCTCGGCGGGGTGCGTGCCATGCGCGTGCGGCGGACGCTCCCCCAGCGCGCCCTGCCGATGGTCGGGGCGTGGTGCTTCCTCGACGAGTTCGGCCCGCAGCACGTCGACATGCGCGTGCTCCCCCACCCGCACACCGGCCTGCAGACGGTCACCTGGCCCGTCGCGGGCGAGATCCTGCACCGCGACAGCGTCGGGTCCGAGGCGGTGGTCCGTCCCGGGCAGCTCAACCTCATGACGGCCGGCCACGGCGTCTCCCACTCCGAGTTATCGCTCGGCTCCGAGCCGATGCTGCACGCGGTGCAGCTGTGGGTGGCGCTGCCCGACGGGGTGGCCTCGGGTGCGCCGGGGTTCGTGCAGGTGAGCGGCCTGCCCGTGTGGGAGGCGCCCCGCGCCCGTGCGACCGTCTTCGTGGGCGACCTCGACGGCTCCTGGTCGCCGGCGCGCGTGCACACGCCCCTGCTCGGCGCGGACGTCGTGGTGGATGCGGGCGCCGACGTCGAGATCCCGCTGGTGCGTGGCTTCGAGCATGCCGTGCTCCTGCTGAGCGGGACCGCCGAGGTGGCCGGGACACCCCACACCACCAGCGGGCTGCTCTACCTCGGCGACGGTCGCGACCACGTGCGGGTACGGTCGCGCGACGGCGCCCGGCTCCTCCTGCTCGGCGGCGCACCGTTCGCCCACGACCTGGTGATGTGGTGGAACTTCGTCGGCCGCACCCATGCCGACATCGCCCAGGCGCGCGCCGACTGGGAGTCCGACGACCGTGCCGAGCGCTTCGGGGTGGTCGCAGGCCACGACGGCGCGCGGATCCCCGCTCCCGAGCTGCCCAACATCCGCCTCCAGCCGCGCCGTCGGCTCCCCCGCACCCCGCAGGAGAACCCGTGACCGACCTGTCCCACCTGCCGACCCGCTCCCGCCTGGTGGCCAACGCTCTGGCCGACGCCGGCGTGGTCGGCACCGTCGTCMCCCTGCCCGACTCCGCCCGCACCGCTGCCGAGGCCGCGGCAGCGCTGGGCATCGAGGTCGGGGCGATCGCCAACAGCCTGGTCTTCTGGGCCGACGAGCGACCGTTGCTGGTCCTGACGAGCGGCCGGCACCGCGTGGACACCGCTGCGCTGGCCCGTCAGCTGAGCCGCTCGCACGTCGGACGGGCGACCCCCGAGCAGGTGCGGGCCGCCACCGGCCAGGCGATCGGCGGCGTCGCGCCGCTCGGTCACCCGCACCGGATCGAGACGGTGGTCGACGTGGCGCTCGCGGACCACCCGCAGGTCTGGGCGGCGGCAGGGACTCCGCACACGGTGTTCCCGACCACGTTCGACGAGCTGGTCCGCATCACCGGCGGCGCCGCACTGGTCGTCGGCGACTGACCCGGTCGCCCGCACCGCACCACACTGGGCACGACGAAGGGAACCGCGTGGAAGCCACCTCGACCCGCAAGCCCGCGCTGCTGACCGTGGACGACGATCCCGCGGTCAGCCGCTCGGTGGCACGTGACCTGCGGCGACGCTACGGCGACGCGTACCGGGTGGTCCGCGCCGACTCCGGTCCGCTCGCCCTGGACGCCCTGCGCGAGCTCAAGCTCCGCGGCGACCAGGTGGCGGTCCTGCTCGCGGACCACCGGATGCCGGCGATGACCGGCATCGAGTTCCTCGAGCAGGCCATGGACATCTACCCCCACGCGCGTCGCGTGCTGCTGACCGCGTACGCCGACACGGACGTGGCCATCGACGCCGTCAACGTGGTGGACCTCGACCACTACCTGCTCAAGCCCTGGGACCCACCGGAGGAGAAGTTCTACCCGGTGATCGACGCGCAGCTCGAGGCGTGGAACGCGAACCCACCGAGGACCGTCGCCGAGACGAAGGTGGTCGGGCACCGCTGGTCGGCGCGCTCGTCGGAGGTCCGCGAGTTCCTCGCCCGCAACCAGGTGCCGTACCGCTGGTACTCCTCCGACTCCCCCGAGGGCAAGCGGCTGCTGGACGTGGCGGGCGCCGACGAGAGCCAGCTGCCCGTGCTCGTCACCAGCGAGGGGACGGTGCTCGTCTGCCCCTCCGACGGCGAGATCGCCGCGCAGGTCGGGCTCGCGGTCAGCCCGGCCGAGCGGTTCTACGACCTCGTCGTCATCGGCGGCGGCCCCGCAGGCCTCAGCGCCGCGCTGTACGGGGCGTCGGAGGGGTTGCGGACCGCGCTCGTCGAGCGGAGCGCGACCGGCGGCCAGGCGGGACAGAGCTCGCGCATCGAGAACTACCTCGGTTTCCCCGACGGGGTCTCCGGGGCGCAGCTGACCGACCGGGCCCGCCGGCAGGCGCTGAAGTTCGGGGCGGAGATCGTGATGACCCGGGACGCGGTCGGGCTCGAGGTCAAGGGCGCGGCCCGCTCGGTGCGGTTCGACGACGGCACCTCCGTGGACGCCCACACCGTGATCGTGGCCAGCGGGGTCGCCTACCGGGAGCTCGACGGACCCGGGATCGGCGCCCTCACCGGCCGCGGGGTCTACTACGGGTCGGCCCTCACGGAGGCCACGGCCTGCGAGAACCAGGACATCTACGTGGTCGGCGGCGCCAACTCCGCGGGCCAGGCGGCCATGTACCTGTCCCGGCACGCCCGGTCCGTGACGCTCGTCGTGCGCGCGGCGTCGCTCTCGCTGTCCATGTCCCGGTACCTGGTCGAGCAGGTCGAGGCGAACGAGCGCATCCACGTGCGGACGCAGAGCGAGGTGGTCGAGGCCGTCGGCGACGACCACCTCGAACGGATCGTGCTGCGAGACACCGCGACCGGGCACAAGGAATCTGTGGACACCGGTTGGTTGTTCGTGTTCATCGGGGCCGCTCCGCTGACCACGTGGCTGGACGGCACCGTCACCCGCGACGAGCACGGCTTCGTGTGCGCAGGCCACGACCTCCTCGTCGAGGGCAAGGTGCCGGACTCGTGGCCGCTGGACCGACCCCCGTACCACCTGGAGACCAGCGTCCCCGGGGTCTTCGCGGCCGGCGACGTGCGCGCCGAGTCCGCCAAGCGTGTGGCGTCCGCCGTGGGCGAGGGCGCCATGGCCGTGATGCTCGTCCACCGTTACCTGGAGCAGCTGTGACCACCACCGAACCGATCGCGACGACCGTCCGCACCCAGCTGGCGTGCGACATCGACGAGCTGCGGACACTGTTCCTGTTCGAGCACCTCAGCGACGAGCAGCTGCTCTGGCTGTGCTCGCACGGGCACGTCGAGATCATCGACCCGGGCGTGCTGTACCGCGAGGGTGACCCGGCGACGGACTTCTACGTCATGCTCGAGGGCTCGCTGGCCATGTACCGCCGTGTCGGGGCCGACGACGTCGAGATCGCCCGGACGAACCAGGTGGGGGTCTACGCCGGCGCCTGGGCGGCGTACCTCGGCGACCGGGTACCCCAGACGTACACGCAGACCCTCCGGGTGCTCGAGCCGTCCCGCTACTACGTGCTCGCCGCGGCCGACTTCGCCTCGTTCATGGACGACTGGTTCCCCATGGCGGTGCACCTGCTGGAGGGCCTGTTCTTCGGTCAGCAGAGCTCGCAGGCGGCGACCGGCCAGCGCGAGCGGCTGCTGGCGCTCGGCTCCCTCTCGGCGGGGCTCACCCACGAGCTCAACAACCCGGCGGCCGCCGCCACGAGGGCGACGGCGACCCTGCGTGAGCGCGTCGCGGGGATGCGGCACAAGCTCGCGATGCTCGCGTCCGGGATCTACGACCGGGAGCAGCTGGAGCAGATCATCCATCTGCAGGAGAAGGCCGTGAAGGCTCTGGCGGCCCAGCGCGCGTCCGAGGTCGTCCCGACGGCCCTCGAGGTGACCGACCTCGAGGACTCCCTGGGCGAGTGGATGGACGAGCACGACATCAGCGGCGGGTGGGAGCTGGCCCCCAACTTCGTCGCCGCCGGCCTGGGCCCGGAGTGGCTCGACGCCGTGGCCTCCTGGGTGGGACCGGACGTGCTCGAGGGTGCGGTCCGTTGGCTCTCCTACACGCTCGAGACCGAGTCGCTGATGAACGAGGTCGAGGACGCCACCACACGGATCTCCTCACTGGTCGGCGCCGCGAAGCAGTACTCGCAGATCGGCCGCGCACCCGACCAGACCGTCGACGTGCACGAGCTGCTCGACAGCACCGTCACCATGCTCGAGCGACAGCTGGGCGAGGGCATCACTGTCGTCAAGCACTACGACCGCACCCTGCCGCCCATCCACGTGTTCGCCGCCGAGCTCAACCAGGTGTGGACCAACCTCATCGACAACGCCGCGCAGGCGATGGAGGGCCACGGCACGCTGACCCTGACGACTCGCCGGGTCGACGACTGGCTGGAGGTCGAGGTCGCCGACACCGGACCGGGCATCCCGGACGGCGTCGTCGACCGGATCTTCGAGCCGTTCTTCACCACCAAGCCCGTCGGCTCCGGTACGGGGCTCGGGCTCGACATCTCGTGGCGGATCGTCGTGGGCAAGCACCACGGCGACCTGACCGTCACCTCCGTGCCGGGCGACACCCGCTTCCGCGTCCGGCTGCCCTACACCTCGACGGAAGGACCTACCCCGTGACCGAGACCGTCATCGACCCGACCGTCCCCCCGAGCGGCACGGGCTGCGTCGAGTGCGACGCCACCGACGGCTGGTGGTTCCACCTKCGCCGSTGCGCGACCTGCGGTCACGTGGGCTGCTGCGACACCTCACCGTCCCAGCACGCCACCGCGCACTACCGGGAGACGGGCCATCCGGTGGTGCGCACGTTCGAGCCCGGGGAGGACTGGTTCTGGTCCTACCCGGCGGACGACTACACGGACGGCCCGGCGCTCGCGTCGCCCGAGCACCGCCCGCTGGAGCAGACCGTGCCGGGCCCGGCGGAGAGGGTCCCGGACGACTGGCGCCGACGCCTGCACTGACCCTCTCGACAGGTGGCGGGCGCGATCCTGACGTACGCTTCGGTCGCGCACGGCGGGCCCCCGCGCCCGGGTGGCGCACCGGGTTCAGCCTCGAGCCCGCGTACCGATCTCTCGCCCCGAACGCTGGGGCGTCGGGGAGGATGTCGTGCCCACTCCCACTCCCATTCCTGCGCAGGTCGGTCGGTTCGGCTACACGGCTCCGACCGGTAGATGGTCGTGGTCGGACGGGATGTTCCTGATCCACGGGATGTCCCCGGGCGACGTCGTACCCACCCTCGCCCTCATGTCGAGGCACATCCACCCGGAGGACCGCGGGCGGGTCCTGGACGCCCTCGGCCGGTGCGGTGTGGACGGGCAGCCGTTCGGTTGCCACTACCGCCTGCTCGACCTCGGCGGGGCCGAGCGGTCGGTCACCCTGTCCGGGGCCGGCACGTCGGACGACGGCGTCCTGCGGACCGTCACCGGATTCCTCGTGGACATCACCGCGTCCCAGCGCGACGCGGTCGCGCACCGCGTGAACGAGGAGCTCTCGCAGGCGCTGCGGTCACACGCCGTCATCGACCAGGCCAAGGGCGCGTTCATGCTCGGGTACGGCCTCGACAGCGACTCGGCGTTCGAGCTGCTGCGTTGGGGCTCCCAGCAGCGCAACGTCCGGCTGCTGACGCTGGCGGAACGCATCGTCGCTGCGGTCGAGGTGGGTGGCGGGCTCGGCTCGGACACCCGCCAGCGGCTCGACGACTTCTTCTTCGCCAGCCTCGACGAGAGTGCAGGTGAACCGGTGACCCAGCACACGAGCCCGACCCTGGGGATCACCTTCGACACCGCCGGTGACGTCCCGCTGGTCCGGGTCGAGGGTCCGGTCGACCTGGCGACGGCGCACCAGCTGACTGCGGCCATCACGCAGCTGATGATCGCCGCCCGCGAGGTCGGCGCCATGGTCGTGGACCTGCGGGACGTGACCCACCTGGGCTYGGTCGGCGTGTCGGCTCTGACCGCCGCCCACCGGCGGAGTGCGTCCGCAGGTGTGAGGATGCGTATCGTGCTCTCCCCCGGGGCCAGCCTCGGCCTGGCCGGAGCGCACGGGCTTGACGTCATCAGCGCATCCGCCGACGACGGCGCGAGCACGCACGGACGCGCGATCCCCACGAGCTGAGGAGCGGAGCCTATGGCGCCCGACGCGTACGTCGACCAGGACGCCGTGCTCTCCGCGTTCGACGCCTCCCCCGGCGTTCAGCTCGTGGTCCGTGCGGACGGTCTGCGGATCGTCGCCGCGAACCAGGGCGCACGCGAGGCACTCCAGCGTGGCCCGTTGCTCGACGTCAGCCTGTACGACCTGCGGGACCCGGGCTTCGAGGCTCTCGTCGCGGCCCTGACGGAGGTGGCGCACGGTGGGAAGCCGGTCCACGACGACCAGGTCTCCGTGGTCCCCGACTGGTCGGACCCGGCGTCGGGGATCTGGCTCGACCTGACCGTCACCCCCTGGCGCGACGCCGACGGCACCGTCCTGGGCGCGATCGCCGCGGGGATCGACGTCACCACTGCCACCCGTGCCGCCATCCTCGAGCGTGCGGGAGCAGCGACCGCCGACCGACGTCTGGCGCGGGCGCGCGAGGTGGTCCTGCGGCTGCAGGGGGCGCTCCTGCCGTCCACCGTCCCCCTGCTCCCCCGCGTGGACGTCGCGGCGTCCTATCTGGTCGCCGGCCTGGAGCAGGCCGCCGGGGGCGACTGGTTCGACTCGGCGACGCTGCCCGACGGACGCGTGTCGCTGACCGTCGGCGACGTGGTGGGCCACGGCGTGGAGGCGTCCGCGATCATGAGCCAGCTCCGGGCGGTGCTGGCGGCCCGCCTCCTGGAGGGTGCCGGGATCCCGAGCGCGCTGGAGGCCGTCGAGGCGTTCGCCGGGCGGGTCTCGGGCGCGTTCGCTGCCACCCTGTGCGTCGCCCTGCTCGATCCGCACACCGGTGACCTCGAGTACGCCACGCGCGGCCACCCCGCTCCCCTGGTCGTGGGACCGGACGGCGCGCACCTGCTGCCGACCACCGGCGACGGGCCGCTCGGCTCCCGGACCAGCGGCAACGTGCTCAGGGCGAACCTGCCGGACGGGCACGCGATCCTGCTGTTCACCGACGGGCTCGTGGAGAACATCCACCGGCCGGTGCGCGACGGGCTCGCGGTGCTCGAGCGCACCGCCTTCGACGCGTACCGCGACTCGGCCGGGGGGCGCTCGGTGGCGGGACGCATCTGCCAGGTGGTGCCCCGCGTTCTGACCGACGACGGGTTCACGGACGACGTCACCGTGCTCGCGGCGCACCGCCGCAGCGCCCCGCACCCGCTCGACCTGAGCGTCCCCGCCGACCCGCACGAGCTCGCCGGGGCGCGCAGCGCGGTGGACGCCTGGGGCCTCGGCGTCGGACTCGGCTCGCGCGACCGGTCGGCCCTGGTCCTCGGAGTCAGCGAGGTGATGGCGAACGCGATCGAGCACGCCTATCGCGGGACTGCGGACGGCACCGTGGAGCTGCACGCGACCATCCGGGACGACGCGATGATCGAGGTCGTCGTGCGGGACCACGGACTGTGGCGCGAGCCCGACCGAGACCCGGGAGATCGCGGCCGCGGCTTCAGCATGATGGCGTCCGCGGGCCTCCAGGTGGACGTGGCGACCAGTGTCGACGGCACCACCGTGACGCTCGAGTGCCCGGCTCGTCGGCCGGCACCCGTCGACCAGGCCGACGCGGTCGCGGAGTCCGTCCGGCTGGCCTCCGCTCCCTTGGTGATCAGCGCAGACCCGACCGAGGCGCACGTCGTGCGTGTCGGGGGCGCGGTCGACCACCGGGCGGCGGCGGCGCAGGTCGAGGCCGAGGTCCTGCGACGCTCCCGCAACGGGCTCGTGCCGGTGACGGTCGACCTCGAGGGCGTAGTGCATCTGGGCAGCGCCGGTGTCCGCGTGCTCGAGTCGCTGCTGCGGACGACGGACCGGCTCAACGTCGTCGCGCCGCCCGGGACCCCGGCGGCGCAGACGCTCGACGTGGCGGGAACGCCCTTCCGGCCCTCGCTGCCCTGACGGTCGCGTCAGGTCTGCGCGGCCGCCACCGCCGCGTCGGAGCCCTGCACGCGGATCTCCACCCGCTGGATCGTGCCCGTCGGGATGCTCGACGACGCTCCGAGTCCTCGCGCGCCGCCGTCGAGCGCGCGCCAGGTGGCCACCACGGTGCTGGTCCCGTCGTCGGCCACCAGGACCAGCTCGTACGTGGCGTCGGTGCCGTACGGTCCGGGATCGGCGGGGTAGCGGCACTCCCAGTCGATCCGGGTGCCCCAGGCCTTCTGCTGCAGGGTGAGGTCCGCGGTGACGGCCACGGACCCGACCGGCTCCAGCTGGAGGGCGGTGACCTGGCTGGTCGACGACGGTGCCGGCGAGGCCACCGGTGCTCCCGCGTCGACCGGTCGCCCGAGAAGGACCCCGGCTATCCCGCCGAGCAGCAGCAGGGCCGCCGCGGCTCCGACGAGGCCGGCGACGCGGCGTCGCCGGTCCCGGTGGGCGGCTCGAGCGAGGGTGGCCAGCTCGACCACCTCGGCGTCGGGTGCACCGCCCAGTGCCTCCGCCTCGTCCGGCGTCACCATCCGGAGCAGCCCGGGCAGCCCGACGAGGTCGGCCACGGCCGACTGGCAGGCGTCGCACGTGCGCAGGTGCTCCTCGAAGGTGCGTCGCTCCTGCGAGCTGAGCGCTCCGAGGACGTAGGCGGCGTCCCAGTCACGGAACGGGTCGTCGCCCGGTCCGTACCGCTCGTCCGCGTCCCGGCCGGTCATGCGGACACCCCTCTCTCCTGGAGCGCGAGCCGCAGCGCGCGCAACGCGTAGTGCAAGCGGGACTTGACGGTGCCCTCGGGGATCTCGTGCTCGGTGGCCAGCTCCGCCACGGACCGCCCCCGGTAGTACGCGCCCACGACGACCGCCCGGTGCTCCGGAGTCAGCTGCTCGAGGGCGTCCGCGACCAGCCAGCTGTCGAGCACCGCCTGCGTCCCGTCGGGCTGGACGGAGTCGGGCGTCTGGTCGGTGGTCCGCTCCCGCACGTGCCGCGCGCTCCTGCGGTCGTCGATGACGAGGTTGCGCACCACGGTGTAGAGCCACGCGCGGGTCGCGTCCTGCTCGCGGGCCAGCACCTCGGGGTGCTTCCACGCCCGCACCATCGCCTCCTGCACGACGTCCTGCGCGAGCGCATGGTCGCCCGTGAGACGCACGACGTAGTGCTGCAGGGGGCGCGCGTAGGCCTCGTGGAGCGCGCGCAGGAGCGCGTCGGGTTCCTCGGCCACGCCGCCTCCCTCCCCACAGTCGCTGCGTCCTACCCGGTCAACGATGCACCCGTGCCCCAGGTTCACCGCACGGTGAACCTGCACGCGCCCGGCCTCGTGGTCCCAGGTAGCAGGTCCCGGGGGCGGGACCGGCACCGACCAGAGGAGACCACCGTGCGACGCACCATCACGCTCACGATCACCGCCCTCGTGGCGGCGGCCACGCTGACCGCCTGCGGGGGCTCCGACGGCGACACCACCGAACCTGCGAGCGAGGCCACCACCTCGGAGGAGTCCACCGCCGCGGAGACGCCCGCCGACGAGATGTCCACCGACCTCGCGACGGCGGAGACGTCGCTGGGCACCATCGTCGTGGACGGCGACGGCATGACGGCGTACTACTTCCTGAAGGACACCAAGGACTCCGGCGCGAGCGCCTGCTCGGGCGACTGCGCGACCGCGTGGCCGGCCATCACCACCGAGTCCGACACCCCCACGGTCACGGGGGTCACGGGTGAGGTGGGGACCATCACCGGCACCGACGGCGCCAAGCAGATCACCATCGACGGTCGGCCGATCTACACGTTCGCGCAGGACACGGCCCCGGGCGACGTCAAGGGTCAGGGCGTCAACGACGTCTGGTACGTCATCGCGCCGGACGGCTCGGAGATCGACGACGACTGACACAGGTACCGGGCGGCGACCTGCGC
>NZ_JBFUHU010000011.1:25569-27242 GCF_056402235.1 Cellulomonas sp. P4_B5_2 | reverse complement strand
GTCCTGCACTGCGGGACGGCGCCCGTGGCCCGCGGACGGGGGTGGCGTCGAGCGCGTGGAGGTGTGCGGCGCCACCCCTTCGCGCGTCTCACGTCTGTCCAGATGCTGGCGGCCACGGAAGGTCCGCCTCGCGCCCGGTCCTACACTGGCCTCGAGCACAGTCCTGCACGGTGCCGTCCGTCGTGCCTGCACCCGGCGTGACGCACTCCCGCAGGGCTCCCCTGATCGGAAGGCACCCGCGTCCCGTGAGCACCCCGACTCTGCGAGTGGCCGTCGTCGGCGCTGGCCCGGCCGGCATCTACGCCGCCGACATCCTGTCGAAGACCGACCTCGACGTCAGCATCGACCTCTTCGAGCGCCTGCCCGCGCCGTTCGGCCTCGTGCGCTACGGCGTCGCGCCCGACCACCCGCGCATCAAGCAGATCATCGTCGCGCTGCACAAGGTGCTGGAGCGCGGTGACATCCGCCTGCTCGCCAACGTCGACTACGGCACCGACCTCAAGCTGGACGACCTGCGCCAGTTCTACGACGCGGTCATCTTCTCCACGGGCTCCATCCGCGACGCCGCACTGCCGGTCCCGGGCATCGACCTCGAGGGCTCCTACGGCGCCGCCGACTTCGTGTCCTGGTACGACGGGCACCCGGACGTCCCGCGCACCTGGCCGCTGAACGCCCAGCACGTCGCCGTCCTCGGCGCGGGCAACGTGGCGCTCGACGTGGCCCGCATCCTGGCCAAGCACGCCGACGACCTGCTGCCCACCGAGCTGCCGGCCAACGTCTACGAGATCCTCAAGGCCTCGCCCGTCACGGACGTGCACGTGTTCGCGCGCCGCGGCCCGGCCCAGGTCAAGTTCTCCCCGCTCGAGCTGCGCGAGCTCGGTCACGTCCCGGACGTCGACGTCATCGTCTACCCCGAGGACTTCGACTTCGACGAGGGCTCGATGGCCGCCATCCACTCCTCGAACCAGACCAAGCAGGTGGTCAAGACCCTCACGGACTGGACCCTGAAGGAGCCGGAGGAGAACACCGCGAGCCGGCGCATCCACCTGCACTTCCTGCACAAGCCGGTCGAGATCCTGGGCGAGGACGGCCGCGTGGTCGGCGTCCGCACCGAGCGCACCGCCCTGAACGGGGACGGCAACGTCACCGGCACGGGCCAGCTGCAGGACTGGCCGGTCGAGGCCGTGTACCGCGCCGTCGGCTACTTCGGGTCGCCGCTGGTGGACATCCCGTTCGACGACGTCGCCGGCGTGATCCCCAACCGCGAGGGCCGCGTCGTCGACGTCGACGGTGAGCACCTGCCCGGCGTGTACGCGACCGGCTGGATCAAGCGCGGCCCGGTCGGCCTCATCGGACACACCAAGTCGGACGCGTCGGAGACCATCCGGCACCTCGGCGAGGACGTGGCCGAGGGCGGCGAGGCGTTCTACACGGCCACCGACCGCGACCCCGAGGCCGTCACCGAGTTCCTGCACGGCCGCGGCGTGGACGTCATCACGTGGCAGGGCTGGGAGCTCCTGGACGCGTACGAGCGCTCGCTCGGAGAGCCGCACGGCCGCGAGCGCGTGAAGCTCGTCCCGCGCGACGAGATGGTGGACGTCTCCCTGGGYCGCAACGGCTGACAGAACGCGCGCGACGTCCGAGCAGAGGCGGGTCAGAGCCCGCACCTGCTC
>NZ_JBFUHU010000011.1:0-25516 GCF_056402235.1 Cellulomonas sp. P4_B5_2 | reverse complement strand
ACGTCGTCGTCTACGGGCCGGTGATGCGGCGCAGG
The DNA here is from genome assembly GCF_056402235.1 of Cellulomonas sp. P4_B5_2. NCBI lineage: Bacteria > Bacillati > Actinomycetota > Actinomycetes > Micrococcales > Cellulomonadaceae > Cellulomonas > Cellulomonas sp. P4_B5_2. Next base: position 25,481 of record NZ_JBFUHU010000011.1, on the reverse strand, counting down.
AACTCGCGCGTGCGCTCCTCGCGCGGGCTGCCGAGCACCTGGGCCGGCGTGCCGCGCTCGTGCACGCGTCCTTCGTGCAGGAAGCAGACCTCGTCGGCCACCTCGCGCGCGAAGCCCATCTCGTGCGTCGCGATCACCATGGTCAGCCCCGTCTGCTTGAGCTCCGCGAGCAGCGCGAGCACCTCGCCGACCAGCTCCGGGTCGAGCGCGCTGGTCACCTCGTCGAGGAGCATCACGGCCGGCTTGCCGACGAGGGCGCGCGCGATGGCGACCCGCTGCTGCTGCCCGCCCGAGAGCTCGTCGGGAAAGGCCTGGGCCTTCGCGGCCAGGCCGACGCGGTCGAGGACCGCCAGCGCCTCGGCCTCCGCCTCGGCCCGCGACGTCTTGTGCACGAGGCGGGGCGCGAGCGTCACGTTGTCGATCACGCGCAGGTGCGGGAACAGGTTGTAGGCCTGGAACACCATGCCGATGCGGGCCCGGACGGCGTTGGCGTCCAGGCGGGGGTCGGTGATGTCCTGACCCTCGAGCTCGATCACGCCGTCGTCGACGTCCTCGAGCAGGTCGATGCACCGCAGCAGGGTCGACTTGCCGGAGCCGGACGCCCCGATGAGCACGACGACCTGGTGCGCGTGCACGTCGAGCGAGAGGTCGTCGAGCACCACGTGGTCGCCGAAGGCCTTGCGGACCCCGCGGACGGACAGCAGCGGGCGGTCCAGGCGCAGCGGCCGGCCGGGCATCGGGTCGCGCATCGGACCGGGGCTCATCGCAGCGCTCCGCCGCCGGCCAGCGCGCTCTGCGCACCGATCCAGCCCGAGCGTCGTGCCAGCACGTCGGTGAACCGGGTCAGCGGGATGGTCAGGGCCACGAACAGCACCCCCGCGACGACGTACGGCGTGAAGTTGGCGTACCGCGCGGTCTCGATCTGCGCGGCTCGGACCGCGTCGATGGCCCCGAGGATCGAGATGAGGCCGGAGTCCTTGGAGAGTGCGACGAGGTCGTTGAGCAGTGGTGGGATCACGCGCCGGACCGCCTGGGGGAGCACCACGTGCCGCATCGCCTGCGCGCGCGTGAGCCCGAGCGAGCGTGCCGCGGCCACCTGCGACGGGTGCACGGACTCGATCCCGGCCCGGAAGACCTCCGCGACATAGGCCGAGTACGTGAGCACCAGCGCCAGCGTGCCGAGCGCGACCGCCGACGTCGGGATCCCCTGCAGCCGCAGGCCCGGCAGCCCGAACCCGACGAGCAGCAGGACGAGGATCAGCGGCAGGCCGCGGAACACGTCGACGTAGCCGGTGGCCAGCGCCCGGACGGGGAAGAACACCGGGCCGCGCAGCGTGCGGGCGAGCGCCAGGGCCATCGCGACGATGACGATGAGGACGGCACTGACCGCCATCACCCGGATGTTCAGCCACAGCCCCTGCAGGATCGCCGGGAACGACTCGACCGCCACGTCCCAGTCGAAGAAGGACGCCTTGACCCGCGGCCAGCCGGGGGAGGACACCAGCGCCAGCACGGCGATGGCGACCAGCGCGATCGTCGACAGGAAGGCGACGGCGGTCGACCGGCGGGCACGGCTGCGGCGGTAGGCGTCCCGCTCCTCCTGGCGCTCGGACGGCACCCAGCTCACTGGAGGACCGGTGCACCCGCGGCGTCGGTGAGCCACTGCGCCTCGAGGTCAGCCAGCGTGCCGTCGTCGCGCAGGGCGTCGACGGCCTCGGTCACCGGCGTCGTGAGCGCGCTGCCCTTGTCGAGCACGAGCCCGAACTCGTCACCCCCGGCGCTGTCGGGCAGCGTGCCGATGATCTTCCCGCCGTCCAGCTCGGCCGCCGTGATGTACAGGGCGGTCGGCAGGTCGACGACGATCGCGTCCACGAGCCCGGCGGTCAGGGCCTGCTTGACCTGGTCGTTGTCGTTGAACGGCGACACGGGCGTGCTCGGGTCGATCGCCTCCTGGGCCGCGGTGAGGCTGGTCGTGCCCACCATGGCACCGATCTTCAGCGCCTTGAGGTCCGCGAGCGTCGTCGCGCCGGCGCCTGCCGAGCCCTCGAGCGTCACGACGGCCTGCGAGGTCGTGTAGTACGGCGAGGAGAAGTCGAGGTTGGCCTCGCGCTCGTCGCTGATCGACACCTGGTTGATCGCGAAGTCGAAGTCCTTGGCGCCCGGCGCGATGATCTGGTCGAAGCTGGCGACCGTCCACTCCACGTGGTCCTTGTCGAAGCCCAGCTGGTCGGCCACCGCGTACGCGACGGCCGACTCGAAGCCCTCGCCGCTGGTCGGGTCGTTGTCGATGACCCAGGGCTGGTAGGCCGGATCGGACGTCGCGATGGTCAGGACGCCGTCCGTGACCGTCGCCAGCGTCCCGTCGCTCGGGGCGGCGCCTGCGTCCTCGTCGGTCGGAGCACACGCGGCCAGCGCCAGGGCGGCGACGGCGGCAAGGGTGGTCCAGCGGGCTCTGCGCACGGCGTGCTCCGGAGGTGTCGTGGGAAGGGTGGGGTCAGGATACGAGGGAACCCCGACGCGGTGGCGCGCGTTCCACGGGTGCACTGCTGCGAGGAGAGAGAGACGATGGGTCACCGGCACTACAACGGTTTGAAGACGGCCGCGCTGTTCGGCGTGATGTGGGCCGTGCTGCTCGGCATCGGGTGGCTGCTCGGCCGCGGGACGCCGAAGTTCCTGCTGCTGTTCACCGCGCTCGGCCTGGTGATGACCGCGTACAGCTACTGGAACTCCGACAAGATCGCGATCCGCGCCATGAAGGCGCGACCGGTCAGCGAGATCGAGCAGCCGGCGATGTACCGGATCGTCCGCGAGCTCTCCACCGCTGCCCGGCAGCCGATGCCCCGTCTGTACATCTCACCGACGGCGGCGCCCAACGCCTTCGCCACGGGCCGCAACCCGAAGAACGCCGCGGTCTGCTGCACCGAGGGCATCCTGCAGCTCCTCGACGAGCGCGAGCTGCGCGGGGTGCTCGGCCACGAGCTCATGCACGTCTACAACCGCGACATCCTCACGTCGTCCGTCGCTGCGGCGGTGGCGGGCGTCATCACGTCGCTCGCGCAGTTCGCGCTCTTCTTCGGCGGGGGCAGCGACCGCGACCGCGGCGGCAACCCGATCGCCGGGCTGCTCCTGGTGTTCCTCGCTCCGCTGGCCGCGATGATGGTCCAGCTCGCGATCACGCGCACCCGCGAGTACGACGCCGACGAGGACGGGGCCCGGCTCACCGGCGACCCGCTGGCGCTCGCGTCCGCCCTGCGCAAGCTCGAGATGGGCACCCGGGCCAGGCCGCTGCCGCAGGACCGCCAGCTGGTGGACGTGTYGCACCTGATGATCGCGAACCCGTTCCGCGGCGCGGGGATGGCGAGGCTGTTCTCGACACACCCGCCCATGGCCGACCGGATCGCCCGCCTCGAGCGTCAGGCCGGCCCGCAGGACGGCATCTCGCGCTACTGACCTGGCACCGAGCGCGGTGGTTGCCGCGGAGCTCGGTGCCTCGAACCACCGAGCTCGGCGCCGACCACCGAGCTCGGCGCCGACCACCGAGCTCGAGGGCGTCAGCGGTAGTTGGTGAACTGCAGGTCGGCGTCGACGTCGGCGCCCTTGAGCAGCGCGATCACGGCCTGCAGGTCGTCGCGGCTCTTGCCCGTGACGCGCAGCTCGTCGCCCTGGATCTGCGTCTTGATGCCCTTGGGCCCCTCGTCGCGGACGATCTTGGCCACCTTCTTGGCGGTCTCGCTGCTGAGCCCCTCCTTGATGAGGGCCTCGAGGCGGTACTCCTTGCCGGACGGCTTGGGCTCGGGGGTGTCCTCCTCGCCGGTGTCCAGCGACTTCAGGGAGATGCCGCGTCGGATCAGCTTGGTCTGGAACACGTCGAGGACCGCGAGAACCCGCTCGGAGGAGTTGGCGATCATGAGGATCTTCTCGCCGCTCCAGGCGATCGACGCCCCGACGCCCTTGAAGTCGTACCGCTGCGCGATCTCCTTCGAGGCCTGGTTGAGGGCGTTGTCCACCTCCTGGCGGTCGACCTTGCTGACGACGTCGAACGAGGCTTCGCTCGCCATGTTTCCTCCTGCTGCTACGGGCACTGGGGCGCGGGCTCGGCATCGCTTTCGCTAGCACCGCCCGGGTGTTGCTATCCTTCCACCCGCACGCTGCACGCGCGTTCGCCCCCTGGGTGTCCTCTCGTTCGGCTGGCATCCCCGGCGGGTTACCCGAGTGGCCAAAGGGGGCTGACTGTAAATCAGCTGGCAACGCCTACGGGGGTTCGAATCCCTCACCCGCCACGTTGTGATCACGACCCCGGACCGCCTGCGGCCCGGGGTCGTGTCGTTGGTGTGGGCGAGTGCTGGCAGGGTGGGCGCGTGCCCCAGACCACCCGTGACGCCGCCCTCGACGTGCTGCGCCGACTCGTCGGCAACCCGACCGCCGACTTCCACGAGGGGCAGTTCGAGGCCATCGAGACGCTCGTCGACGACCGCCGCCGTGCGCTCGTGGTGCAGCGGACGGGGTGGGGCAAGTCGGCGGTGTACTTCGTCGCGACGATGCTCCTGCGGCAGCGGGGTGCCGGTCCGACCGTCCTCGTCTCGCCGCTGCTGGCCCTGATGCGCGACCAGGTCGCGGCCGCCGAGCGTGCCGGGGTGCGGGCGGTGGCGATCAACTCGACCAACGCGCACGAGTGGGACGAGCTCCTGGCGCGCCTCGCCGCCGACGAGGTCGACGTGCTGCTCGTCTCGCCGGAGCGTCTCAACAACCCGGCGTTCCGGGAGAACCAGCTGCCGGCCCTGGTGCGACGGCTCGGCATGCTGGTGGTCGACGAGGCGCACTGCATCAGCGACTGGGGCCACGACTTCCGGCCCGACTACCGGCGTCTGCGGGACCTCATCGCGACCATGCCGCCGGGAGTGCCGGTGCTCGCGACGACGGCCACCGCCAACAGCCGGGTCGTCGCCGACGTGGCGGAGCAGCTGGACTCGGGCGGCGACGGCGTGCTGACCATCCGCGGACCGCTCGCCCGGGCGTCCCTGCGCCTCGGCGTCCTGCGGCTGCCCGACGCGCGGACGCGGCTCGCCTGGCTGCTCAGCCACCTCGGTGACCTCCCGGGGTCCGGGATCATCTACACGCTCACCGTGGCGGCCGCGCAGGACACCGCACGCCTGCTGCGCGAGGCAGGCCACGACGTGCGGGCCTACACGGGCCAGACCGACCCCGCGGACCGGGAGGCCGCCGAGGCCGCGCTCAAGGCCAACGAGGTCAAGGCGCTGGTGGCGACGAGCGCGCTGGGCATGGGCTTCGACAAGCCGGACCTCGGGTGGGTGCTGCACCTGGGGGCGCCGTCCTCGCCGGTCGCCTACTACCAGCAGGTCGGCCGCGCCGGCCGCGCCACCGCCAGCGCGGACGTGCTCCTGCTGCCCGGCACCGAGGACCCGGACATCTGGCAGTACTTCGCCACGGCCTCGATGCCGAACCAGGACCGGGCGGAGCGCGTGATCGCGGAGCTGTCGGACCGCCCGATGTCGACACCGGCCCTGGAGGCGCGGGTGGACGTCCGCCGCACCCCGCTGGAGCTGCTGCTCAAGGTGCTCGACGTGGACGGTGCCGTGCGCCGCGTGCAGGGCGGCTGGGTGGCCACCGGGCAGCCGTGGACCTACGACGCGGAGCGCTACGCACGCATCGCCGCGGCCCGCCAGGCCGAGCAGGAGCACATGCTCGAGTACGAGCGCACCGACGGCTGCCGGATGGAGTTCCTGCAGCGCAGCCTCGACGACGAGACCGCGACGCCGTGCGGGCGCTGCGACTCGTGCGCGGGCGCCTGGTACCCGCGGGACGTCGCCGAGGGCGCGACGGCCTCGGCGGAGCGCTCGCTCGACCGCGTGGGCGTGCCTGTCGAGCCGCGGGTGCAGTGGCCGGTCGGCGCCGACCGGCTCGGCCTGCCCGTGCGCGGTCGCCTCGCCGAGTCGGAGCGGGCGGTCGAGGGCCGGGCGCTCGCCCGGCTCACCGACCTGGGCTGGGGGACCGCCCTGCGCGAGATCTTCGCGGCCGGCGCGGTCGACGCGCCCGTCACGCGGGCCATGCTCGACGGCTGCGTGCGCGTGCTCGCGCAGTGGGGCTGGGACGATCGACCCGCGGCGGTGGTCGCCCTGCCGTCGCGGCGGCGACCGCTGCTCGTCGACTCGCTGGCCCGGGGTATCGCCGAGATCGGCCGGTTGCCGTACGCGGGTGCCCTGGCGCCGCGCGACGGCGGTCCGAGCGGGGAGCCGGGGGGCAACAGCGCGTTCCGGCTGGCAGGCGTCTGGGGGCGGTTCGACGCGTCCGCGCTGCAGCTGCCGTCCGGGCCGGTGCTGCTCGTCGACGACCTGGTGGACAGCCGGTGGACCATGACCGTCGCCGCCCGCGAGCTGCGGCAGGCGGGTGCGCCGGCCGTGCTCCCGTTCGCGCTGGCGCTGCGCGGCTGATCAGGCGGGCGGCTCGACCGTCGTCACGCTCACGCCCCCCTGCGACAGCCGGGCGGCGGCGCGCAGCGTGGTGGGCAGGGCCACGGCGGCCGTGAGGTCCACCAGGACCGTCGCGTCGAACCCGTCCGCGCGGGCGTCCAGGGCGGTCGCGGTGACGCAGTGGTCGGTGGCCAGGCCGACGACGTCCACCTCCGTGACCCCCGCCGCGGTGAGGACCTCGGTCAGCCGGGCACCCTCGGCGCCGACGACCTCACCGGCGAACCCGGAGTAGTCCTGCCGGCTCTGACCCTTGCGCACGTGGACGGTGTCGGTGGGCAGGTGCAGGTCGGGGTGGTACTCGGCGCCGACGGTCCCGGCGACGCAGTGCACGGGCCAGGTGGTGACGTAGTCGGGATCGGCGCCGGTGGCGAAGTGCCCGTCGTTGGTGTCCGGCAGCGGTGCGTGCCAGTCCCGGGTGGCGACGACCGCGGCGTACCGGTCCTCGTGCTCGCGCACGTAGGCGGACACTGCCCGCGCGACCTCGGCGCCGCCGGTGACCGCCAGCGAACCGCCCTCGCAGAAGTCGTTCTGGACGTCCACGACGATCAGTGCCCTGCTCATGGTGCTGCCCCGCTCTCTGCCTGGACACCCATTCTCGTCCGGCGGGGCGCGGGTGTCAGGACGCGGCGCCGCAGGTGTAGGTGCCGGGGGTGATCGAGACCGTCGCGCCCTCGTAGAGCGTGTCGAACATGCCGGCGTCCTGCGCCGACCCGAAGGCCACTCCGACCCCGAGCGGGTTCGCGTACCCGGTGAGGCCGGCCAGCTGCTCCTCGGCGCCGCTCTGGCAGGCGGGGTCCAGCGGCAGGGTCGGGTAGCCCAGGGCCGCGAGGGAGTCGATGGACGGCTGCAGCGTGGTCGTGTCCCCGGCGCCGGTCTCCACGACCTCGGTCCAGACCACCCAGAACTGCTCGGTGGTGGCCGTGGGGTCGATCGCGGTGGGCCACGCGGGGACGGTCACGGCGTCCGTGGTCGGTGCGTCGTCGCCGTCGTCGTCGCCCGTGCACGCGGCGGTGCTGAGCAGGAGGGTGGCGGACAGGAGCAGGGCAGCAGCGGTGCTGCGTCGTGGCTGGCGCATGGGCCGGATCGTGGCACGCGGCGAGGGGCGGGGACCACGAGATGAATCGTTTAGGCAACCGCGTCGGCGCACGGTGCGAGGAGCCGATTTCGCGAGCACCCGTGGGCCCGTGTAACCTTGCTCGCGCTGCCCCGATAGCTCAGTCGGCAGAGCGTCTCCATGGTAAGGAGAAGGTCAAGGGTTCGATTCCCTTTCGGGGCTCTGTGGTGTGTTCGGGGTGCGACGCAGGTCGCACCTCGATATCACCCGAGGCGGGGTAGCTCAGGTGGTTAGAGCGCACGACTCATAATCGTGAGGTCGCGGGTTCGATCCCCGCTCCCGCTACATCCCAGTGACACAGCTGCGCGTCGGCCGGCGCGCAATGACAAGATCGCATGCATCCCGTTCCGGGTGCGAGAGGTGGCAAGACCATGGCCAGCAAGAGCTCGGACGTCCGTCCGAAGATCACGCTCGCGTGCACCGAGTGCAAGGAGCGGAACTACATCACCAAGAAGAACCGTCGGAACGACCCCGACCGTCTCGAGATGAAGAAGTTCTGCCCCCGCGACAACCGCCACACCCTGCACCGCGAGACCCGCTGACCTCGCACTGATGCCGGTCGACGTCGGTTACGCGGGTCGTCAGTACCCGCCGACCGCTGCCTACGAGGTAGGTCGTCAGAAGCTCCAGGAGTTCGCCGACGCGGTCGGCGCCTCCCACGCAGCCCACACGGATCCGTCGGTGGCGCGCGCGCTCGGGTATCCCGACGTGATTGCGCCGCCGACGTTTGCCGTCCTGGTGGCGCAGCGCGCCGAGGCCCAGCTGTTCGAGGACCCCGCCGCCGGGATCGACTTCAGCCGCGTCGTGCACGCCGACGAGCGGTTCACGCACCACCGGCCCATCCACGCGGGGGACCGTCTGGTGACGGTGCTCCACGTCGACTCGATCACGGTGCGCGCGGGACTGGCCATGATCACCACGCGTGCTGAGATCGCGGCCGAGGACGGCGAGCCCGTCACCACGGTGATCTCCACCCTGGCCGTCCGCCCGGAGGAGTCATGACCGAGGCCCTGGCCGTCGGCGACGAGGTCGCCCGCCGCGAGATCACCGTCGACCGCGCACGCCTCGTCCGGTACGCGGGCGCGAGCGGCGACTTCAACCCGATCCACTGGAACGACCGTGTCGCCACCTCGGTCGGTCTGCCCGGTGTGATCGCGCACGGCATGTGGACCATGGGTGCCGCGTCGAGCGTCGTCGCCGACTGGGCGGGGGACCCGGGCGCGATCCTCGACTACCAGGTGCGCTTCACGCGTCCCGTGCCGGTGCCCGACCCGGGTGCGGCGACCGTCGAGGTGATCGCGGTCGTCGGTGCCCTCGACAGCGAGGCCGGCACGGCACGGATCGACCTGACCGTCGCGGTCGACGGGGTCCGCGTGCTCGGCAAGGCGCAGGCGGTCGTCCGACTCAGCTGACGGTCGGCGCCGGACCGGTCGTCGTGCCGATCCGCAGGCTGACCGGCAGCTCCCGCCGCGAGGGGCCCTCGCCGGCCAGGAAGTCCTCGACGGCGTGCCCGATGGCGGCGCCCTTCTCCGCGAGCGGCTGGACGACCGTGGTGAGCACGTCCGGTGCGAGCCACGGCAGGTCGAGGCCGTCGAACCCGCTGACGGACACGTCCTCCGGCACGCGCAGCCCGAGCTCGCGCGCGGCGAGCACCACGCCCGACGCCAGCAGGTCGGACTGGCACGCGATCGCGGTCGGGCGGTCGGGGGTGGACAGCAGGGCGATCCCGGCGGTGCGCCCGTGCTCCACGAGCGAGGCCGGCGTCTCCCAGATCGCCACCGGCGTCACGCCCGCGTCGGTCACCCCGGTGAGCCGACGACGGGTGATCTCCCAGTTGAGGTGGWCCATCTGGTCGAGCGCGACGAGCCCCTCGCCGCGGGAGCGGTCGAAGGGGAGCGTGACGGACGCGATCCGCGTGTGGCCGAGCGCGAGCAGGTGCTCGGTGGCCTGCCGCATGCCACCGCGGTCGTCGATCCCGACCGAGGCGACGTCCGGCAGCTGCTGACCCTCGACGAGCACGGTCGGTGTCCCGCGCCGCCGCAGCGCCCCGAGCATCGGGTCGTCGGTGGTGCCGCCCCACATGATCACGGCGACGTCCATCGCGGCGGTCTCGAGCAGGGGGTCCACGGCGGGGCCGGCCGGGTCGCTCGAGCCGGGGATGAGCAGGACGCCCAGGTCGAGGGGGCCGAGCGTGCTGACCAGCCCGTCGAGCACCTGGATCGAGACCGGGTCCCGGAACGAGCGGCCGAGGGAGTCGCCGACCACGACCCCGACGATCCCGGACCGGCCGCGGCGCAGCTGGCGACCGAGGGGGTTCGGACCGGAGTAGTCGAGCGCCGCGGCCGCGTCGAGCACGCGCTGGCGCGTCGCCGCGGCGATCGGACCCGCACCGGAGAACGCGAGCGAGGCGGTCGATACCGACACGTGCGCGGCGGCGGCGACGTCGGCCAGGGTGGGGCGGTGCGGAGACAGGGGTCGGACCTCCGGATYGGCGCCGCGGCACCCGGGTGCACGCGACGCGCGTGACGAGCGCACGGTTGACGCAGCGGCCAGCGTACCCGCAGAATGGCTGCGACCCTCAAATCGATTCGACCACCGACGACGGCGCCTGGTCGAATCGATTCGATCGCCGCTCGACCCGATGCCCCGGAGCAAGCCCGTGCGCCACCCTTCCCCCTCCCTGAGTCGAGCCCGCTGGCTCCTCATGGGACTGTTCGCCCTCACCGGCATCACCTTCTCCAGCTGGCTCGCCCGCATCCCCACGGTCCGCGACCTGCTCGACCTGTCCACCTCCGAGCTCGGGGTGCTCCTGCTGGTCGGCTCGGTCGGCGCGCTGCTCACCGTGACCGTCTCGGGCGTCGCCGTGCAGCGGTTCGGCAGCCCGGTGGCGGTCGTGGCCTCGACGGCCGTCCTCGCCGTGGCGCTGGTGCTCATGGGCGTCGGGCCCTCGGTCGGCTCCGTCGGCCTGCTCGGCGTCGGCATCTTCCTCAACGGCGTCGCGGTGGCGCTCGGCAACGTCCCGCTCAACGTGGAGTCGGCGCGCATCGAGCGGGCGATGGGCCGCACGGTCATCCCGCAGTTCCACGCCGCCTTCTCGATCGGCGCGGTCGCCGGCTCGGCCCTCGGCGCGACGGCCTCGCACCTGGGCATCTCGGTGGCCGTGCAGTTCACCGCCGTCGCGGTCCTCGCGGTCGTGTGGCGACTGGCCTCGCTGCGCGGGCTCGTCCTGCCCGACGCGCCGGGGGACCGTCCTCGCMCGCCCCATCGCGCGGTCCCCGGCGCGGTGACCATGGGCCGGCGCCGCCGCATCGCGAGCGCGCTCGACTCCTGGCGCGAGCCGCGCACCCTGCTGATCGGAGTCGTCGTCATGGCGGCCGCGCTGTCCGAGGGGTCGGCCAACGACTGGCTGTCCCTGGCGGTCGTCGACGGATTCGACCAGACCGAGGCCGTCGGCGGCGCGATGCTCGCGGTGTTCGTCGGCGCCATGACCCTCGTCCGGCTTCTCGGCACGCGCGTGATCGACCGGTTCGGACGCGTGGCCGTCCTGCGCGTCTCGGGAACCGTGTCGGTCGTCGGGCTGCTGCTCTTCGGGTTCGCGCCCGGCTTCGCGCTCGCCGGCGTCGGGATCGTGCTCTGGGGCTTCGGTGCCGCGCTCGCCGTGCCCGTGGGCATCGCGGCCGCGTCCGACGACCCGATGCGGGCCGCCGGACGGGTGGCGGTCGTGTCGGCGTTCGCCTCGGTCGCCTCCATCGCGGCGCCGCCGCTGCTCGGGATCGCCGCCGCCTCCGCCGGTGCCCGCCACGCCCTGGTGCTCATCGCGGTCGCGATGGTGGCGAGCGTGCTGCTGGCCCACCGTGTCGCGCCGGAGCCGGCGTCGAACGAGGACGCTCCCGTGCGTCACCACGACGAGCCGCTCGCGCACCTCGCCGACGCGGACCCGGACCCGTACGGCGCGATCGTGGCCCGGCACACCGACCACCACACCCCTCGCACGCAGCGCAGCCCGCGTCGCCGACCCCTGCGCGTGCCCTGACCATGGAACGGACGACATCATGAGCACCGGAGGGCCGATGACGACGCCAGCGGGACACGACGACGAGCTGACGCTCCCGAGCGTGCCCGGACGCGCCTCGCGGGCGGTCGAACGGGCGTCGATCGCCGTCTTCGCCGTCTTCTTCCTCAACGGGTTCAACTTCGCCAGCTGGGCCGCGCGCCTGCCGGCCATCCGTGACGGGCTCGACTTCTCGCCGGCGCAGATGGGCCTGCTGCTCCTCGTCGGCTCGGTCGGCTCGCTCCTCTCGCTGCCGTTGTCGGGGATGGTGGTCGAGCGCCTCGGTGCCCGCCGCACGGTGCTCGCGTTCGCGATCCTCAACGCCTCGGGCCTCATCGTCGCGTCGGTCGGCGTCGCGCTCGGCCAGGTGCTGGTCGTCGGGCTGGGACTCGTCCTCTTCGGCGTCGGCACCGGTGTGTGGGACGCGTCGATGAACGTCGAGGGCGCGGCCGTCGAGCAGCACCTCGGCCGGACCGTCATGCCGCGGTACCACGCCGGGTTCTCGTTCGGGACGGTCGCCGCCGCCGGGGTCGCCGCCGTCGCGGCCGGGCTGCACGTCCCCGTCGTCGTGCACATCCCGATCGCGGTCGTCCTGTCGGTGATCGGCGTCGCGTTCGCGGTCCGGGTGTTCCTGCCGACCGCCGACGAGCCCGAGGTCCGGCACGCGGGCGACCGCCCGCAGACGGGTGCACGGGGTGCCCTGGCGGCGTGGCTCGAGCCCCGCACGCTGCTCATCGGCCTCGTGGTGCTCGCGGCGGCGCTCACCGAGGGGTCCGCCAACGACTGGGTCAGCCTCGCGGTGGTCGACGGGTTCGACGTGACGGACGCGGTCGGCGCGATCGCGTTCGCGGTGTTCGTCACGGCGATGACCGCGATGCGCTGGTTCGGCACCACGCTGCTGGACCGGTACGGCCGTGTCGCGGTCCTGCGGCTGTGTGCCGGGCTCTCGCTCGTGGGCCTGCTGATCTTCGGGCTGGCCGACCCGCTGTGGCTGGCGGCCGTGGGCATCGTGGCGTGGGGCGCCGGTGCGGCCCTCGGGTTCCCCGTGGGCATGAGCGCCGCGGCGGACGACCCGCTGCGGGCCGCCCAGCGCGTCAGCGTCGTCTCGACCATCGGGTACAGCGCGTTCCTCGCGGGTCCGCCGCTGCTCGGGCTGTTCGCGCAGCAGGTGGGCTACCGGCACGCGCTGCTGGTCATCATCGCCCCGATCGTGCTGGGCCTCCTCGTGGTCAACGCCGCCGCGCCCCTGAAGAAGGACCGCGTAGCCTGAGGGCGTGCAGAGTGAGCTGAGCACGGCCGACTGCTCGCCGGCGACCGTCCCTCCGACGATCACCTGGCCGGCCCGGACCGCCCCGTCGTCCACCACCCTCGCGGACCTCACCACCCTCCGGGTCGGCGGAGCGCCGCGGCGGTACGTGGAGACGACGACCGAGGCCGAGCTGATCGACGCCGTCCGCGCGGCCGACGCCGACTCCGAGCCGGTGCTCGTGCTCGGCGGCGGCTCCAACCTGCTCGTCGCCGACGACGGGTTCGACGGGGTGGTCGTGCGGGACGTGCGCAGCGGCATCGAGGTGCCGGACGCCTCCGCCTGCGCCGGTGCCACCCTCACCGTCCCGGCCGGCACGCCGTGGGACGACGTGGTGCGCTACGCGGTCGAGCAGGAGCTGACCGGGATCGAGACGCTCTCGGGCATCCCGGGGTCGACCGGCGCGACGCCCGTGCAGAACGTCGGCGCCTACGGTCAGGAGGTGTCGCAGAGCATCGCGACGGTCCGGGTCTGGGACCGCGGCCGGGGCAAGGTCCGCACGCTGCCCCTGGTCACGCTGGCGTTCGGGTACCGCACCTCGCTGCTGAAGCGCTCGATGCGCGAGGCGGACCCGGCCGACCCGCAGGCACCCTGGTCGCCGACCCCGCGCTACGTGGTGCTCGACGTGACGTTCCAGCTCCGTCCGGGCTCGCTGTCCCGCCCCATCGCCTACGCCGAGCTCGCCCGCACGCTGGGGGTCGAGGTGGGCGGCCGCGCCCCGCTGGCCGAGGTGCGCGACACCGTGCTCGCCCTGCGCGCCCGCAAGGGCATGGTGCTCGACGCCGCGGACCACGACACGTGGAGCGCCGGCTCGTTCTTCACGAACCCGCACCTGAGCCCCGCCGAGGCGGCTGCCCTGCCGGAGGACGCCCCGCGCTTCCCGGCCGACGACGCCCGCGTGAAGACCAGCGCCGCGTGGCTCATCGAGCGGTCCGGGTTCTCGCGCGGCTTCGGCGCCCCCGGCCCGGCGACCCTGTCCACCAAGCACACGCTCGCCCTGACCAACCGCGGGGGAGCGAAGGCGGAGGACCTGCTGGCCCTCGCGCGTCAGGTGCGCGACGGCGTCCGATCCACCTTCGGCGTCGAGCTGGAGCCCGAGCCGGTGCTGGTGGGCGTCGCGCTCTGACGCGTCACGCTCTGCCGCCCGAGCAGGGCGCCGTGCACGAGCACGAGCGCCTCGTCGTCGGTCAGCCCGGCCGCGCGCACCGCGGTCACGTACGTCTCGGCAGCGCGCCGCGCGATGTCCGTCGGCACGGACGCACCCTCCGCGATGACCGTCCCCGCGCGGCGGCGCGTCTCGACGACCCCCTCCGCCTCCAGCTCGCGGAACGCACGCGCCACCGTGCCGGCGGCGAGCCCGAGATCAGTGGCCAGCGCACGGATCGTCGGCAGCCGGTCGCCCGCGACGAGCCGACCCGCGGCCACGTGCGCGACCACCTGCGCGCGGATCTGCTCGAACGCGGGGACTCCGGAGGTGAGGTCGACCTCGAGCTCGGCGGTCATGACGCGCGCGCCTGCGTCGCCGTCCCGACCAGAGGCTGCCGTTCGGCGGCGCTTCGAGCGCGGACGGCGGACTGCCCGGCGACGACCGCGGACGTCACCGCCACGGCGACCGCCACGAGCGTCCCGACGAGGGCGACGGCCACGGCGACGGGGTCAGCAAGGGGCACGTCGTCGACCGAGCCGCCCTGCGCCCCGCGCAGCGCGGCGCTCGCGACACCCAAGCACCCGGCGAGCGTCCAGCCGAGCACCAGCTGGACACCTCCCAGCACCCGGCGTGCCGAGAGCCGACGCAGGGCCGTGTCGTCGTCGGCGGAGGCGTCACTCACCGCGGGCCGGCGCGCGACCAGTCGCAGGACGGCGACGCAGCCGATCAGCAGGACCGCGACCGCGAGGAGGATCCAGCGTCCGTAGAACCAGCCGGGGAACGGGCCGGCCGCGCTGGTGATGTCCGGGCCGTGGCGCCAGGGCAGGGCGCGCCCGTCGTCCGTCGCGACGATCGCGCAGACCGTGAGGAGCACGAGGAGCGCACCCGACCAGCTGAGGACCAGGACGGCCGGGCCGGTCGGCGCGATGTCCCGGAGCCCTCGGCGGCTGAGCGCCGCACGGCGGACGGCACCCGTCGGCCGCGGCCAGGTGAGCTCCCCGATCGCGTGCACCGCAAGGAACGCCGCGCCGCCGGCCGCGGGGAGCAGACCCATGACGAGCCCGGTCGTCAGGCCCCGCAGCGCAGGGACCACCGCGACGCCGACCAGCAGCGGTGCTGCCACGAGCCCGGTCCAGGCGCTCGCGGAGACACGACCGGCGTGCCGGGCGGCGGTCAGCCACGCGTCGGACGGGCTGACCGGTCCGACGGTCCGGGTCGGCCGCAGGGCCGCGCCGATCGCGAGCACCACCAGGAGGAACAGCACGGGGACGAGGACGGGCATCCCGAACTCCTTTGTGTCAATGAATCAATTGATTGACACAATGCCGCAGTCTGGCGTCCGGGTCAAGAGGCCAGCCACGCGTCCACCCCGGCGAGCAGGCGTGCGCGCACGTCGTCGGCGGCGCGGCTGGCCCGGATGGACGACCGCGCCAGGCCCGCGAGCTCGTCGTCGGAGAACCCGTGCACGTCTCGCGCGATCGCGTACTGGTCCACCAGCCGCGAGAGGAACAGGAGCGGGTCGTCGGCGCCCAGCGCCACGGTCGCGCCCGCGTCCACGAGCGCGCGCAGGGGGACGTCGGCGGCGGTCGCGTACACGCCGAGCGACACGTTCGACGCCGGGCAGACCTCCAGCGCCACACCTTCCTCGACCACGCGCTCGAGCACCCGGGGGTCCTCGGCGGACCGGACGCCGTGCCCGAGCCGGTCGGGGTGCAGGTGCCCGACGACGTCCTCCACGTGCGCGGGACCGAGCAGCTCGCCACCGTGCGGGACGGAGGCCAGGCCGGCCCGGCGGGCGATCGCGAACGCGGCGGCGAACTCGGGGGTCTCGCCGCGGCGCTCGTCGTTCGAGAGGCCGAAGCCGACCACCTGCCCGGGTCCGTCGCCGGCGTGCGTCGCGGCCAGGCGCGCGAGGGTCCGGGCCTCGAGCGGGTGCCGCATGCGTGACGCCGCCACGATGACCCCGATGTCGACCCCGGTGGCCGCGGACGCCTCGCGCGCCGCGTCCAGCACGATCTCGAGCGCGGGCGTCAGACCGCCGACGAAGGGCGCGTAGGACGTGGGGTCCACCTGGATCTCGAGCCTGCCGGACCCCTCGCGCGCGTCGTCCTCGGCGGCCTCCGCGACGATCCGGCGCATGTCGGCCTCGCCACGCACGCACGCCCGCGCGGCGTCGTACAGCCGCTGGAACCGGAACCACCCGCGCTCGTCGGCGGGCACGTGCAGGGGATCCGCGTCGAGGAGGGCGGCCGGGAGCCGGATCCCGTGGAGCGTGGCCAGCTCGGCCAGCGTGGAGATCCGCATGGACCCGGTGAAGTGCAGGTGCAGGTGCGCCTTCGGCAGAAGCGCGAGGTCCCGGCTCACACGCCTGCCGCGGTCGCGTCGATCAGCCGGTACCCCACGCCGCGGACGGTGTCGAAGTGCTCGGCGCCGACCTTGCGTCGCAGGTACCGCACGTACACGTCGACCACGTTGGAGCCCGGGTCGAAGTCGAAGCCCCACACCTCCGACAGCAGGCGCTCACGCGTGAGCACGTCTCCGGGGTGCCGCAGGAACGTCTCGGCCAGCGCGAACTCCCGCGCCGACAGGTCCACCTCGTGCGTGCCCACCTTGATCCGCCGCGTCCGCAGGTCCAGCTGGAGAGCACCGTGCTTGAGCACCGACGCCTCACCCGTGGCCACTCCGTGTGCCCGCAGCCGCAGCCGCACGCGGGCGAGCAGCTCCTCGAACCGGAACGGCTTGGCCATGTAGTCGTCGGCCCCGGACTCCAGCCCGGTGACCGTGTCCGTCACGGACGACCGCGCGGTCAGCACGATGACCGGGACCGTCTCCCCGGCCGCGCGCAGTCGCCGCAGGACCTCGAACCCGTCGATGTCGACCAGGCCCAGGTCCAGGATGAGCAGGTCGATGCCGCCCGACTGCACCGTCGCCAGAGCCTCCTCGCCCGAGGTCACCGCGCTCGTCTCGAAGCCGGAGGCACGCAGGCCCTTGGCGACGAACGCGGCGATGCGCTCCTCGTCCTCCGCGATGAGGATGTGCGTCATAGGTACTCCACCAGCTCCGGGACAGGTCGGGGTTCGCCGTCCACGAGGTCGACGGCCGGCAGGTCCAGCACGAAGACTGCGCCGCGCCCGACGTTAGCCGGTGGATGCTCCACGAACACACGGCCGTGATGGGCGTGTGCGATCGCTGCGACGATCGGCAGACCCAGCCCGGCGCCGTGCGAGAGGCGGTCGGCCTGACCGCGATGGAACCGTTCGAAGATGCGGTCCGCCTCGTCCGGCGGGACGCCCGGACCCTCGTCCCGCACCCACAGGAGCAGGCGGTCGTCGGCCACCTCGCTGCCCAGGCGCACCGTCGACCACGGGTCCGAGTACCGGTACGCGTTCGCGAGCAGCTGCAGCCACGCCTGCGTGATGCGCTGCGCGTCCAGCTGGACGGTGACGTCCGCGCGGGCGGCCACCACCCAGTGCCGGTCGCCGAGCCCGCGCGCCTTCTCGTGCACGTCGTCCGTGAGCCGGCCGACGTCGGTGGGCGCGTACCGGACGAAGTCGGGCCGGTCCGCGGTGGCGAGTGTCATGAGGTCGTCCACCAGCCGCTGCATGCGGTCCAGCTCGTCGAGGGCCAGCGCCTGCGTGGCGCGGACGTCGTCGGGGTCGTCGGGGTCCAGCAGCTCGAGGTGACCGCGGACGATGGTGAGCGGTGTGCGCAGCTCGTGGCCGACGTCGTCGAGGAGCTCGCGCTGCGACCCGAACGCCCGCTCGAGCCGGCCGAGCATCGCGTTCACCGTCCGGGCGAGGTTCGACAGGTCGTCCTTGCCGGTCACGGCGATGCGCTGCGACAGGTCGGACTCGGTGATGCGGTGGGTGGTCTCGCGCAGGAGCCGGATGGGCCGCAGCAGCCGGCCGACGACGAACCACGCGACGACCGCGATGACGGCGAGGGCGGCGAGCCCGACCGCGGAGTAGGTGAGGAACGTCCGACGCAGGCTCGACATCTCCGCCGACCGGTCGAACGCGACGACGAACATCCCCGTGCCGGGGTCGCCTGGGAGCAGGACCGGCACGGCGATGAGCCGGTACTGCGTGATCGAGGTGCCCACGGTGCGGGGCAGCGACGGTGTGTCGGCGGTCAGCTCGGCCAGCATCGCGACCAGCTCGGGGTCCTGCTCGAGCCGGACCGACCTGGTCTCCACGGCGGGCTTCCACTTCGGGTCCCCGTCGATGAGTGTGAGGACGCCCTCGTTGTTGCCAGGGACGCGGCTGCGGACCCCTTGCTTGAGCACGTCGCTCACGTTGGCGAACGCCAGCTCCGTGGTCGGGTCCTCCTTGGCCTGCACGTTGCGCAGGGCAGCGACCGCTCGGGACAGCGAGTTGTCCATCCGGGCGTCAGTCTCCGCGGCCTGCAGCGCGAACGCCGTGCCCCCCGCGATCATCACGGTGAGCGCGGAGAGCATGAGCACCGCGGTGAGCAGCCGCGCGCGGACCGTCAGGTGCGCGAGCGTGCGCTGGTAGGCGGGGATGGAACCGGTCGAGACGCCGAGGACCTCGGCGCGACCGCCGGCCCTGGCGCTGCGTGACATGGACGCAAGTATGTCCGGCTCGCCCGGCCCGGCGCAGGTGCGTTCCGGGGTCAGCCGTCGTCGCGCCGCTGCCACCGGAACGTGCGGATCCCGACCACCAGGCCTCCGACGGCCCACACGAGCAGGACGGCGGCCGTCGCGCCGTGCTGCCACGAGCCGCTGACCTCCCACGCCTCCGCACTGGGCGGCAGGAACACCGAGCGCATGCCCTGCGCCATCCACTTCAGCGGGAACACCGACGCCACCTGCTGCATCCAGGTGGGCAGGTCCTGGAACACGAAGAACACCCCGGAGATGAACTGCAGGACCAGGACGACGGGGGTCACCACCGCGCTCGCGGACTTGCCGCTGCGGGGGACCGAGGAGAAGGCGACCCCGGCCAGCGTGCCGGCGGCAGTCCCGAGGACGAACACCCACGCGAACGTGGCCCACGCGGTCGCGGTCGTCGGGAGGGGGACGTCGAAGAGCAGCGCAGCGGCGGCGAGCAGCAGCGCCGTCTGGATCAGGGAGGTCGCCAGGACCTCGCCGGTCTTCCCCAGGAAGTACGCCGCCGGCGGCAGCGGGGTCCCGTGCAGCCGCTTGAGACCGCCGTCGTCGCGCTCGACGGCGATCGAGATGGCGAGCTGCTGGAAGCTCGAGAGCATGACGCCCGTCGCCACCATCCCGGGCAGGAAGTACTGAGCGAACGGGATCCCTGGCTCCGGGCCGACCGTCGCGCCGTCCTGCCCGAACACCGTCGCGAAGATCGCGAGCATGATGATCGGGTAGGCGAAGATGAAGACGACGGCGTCGCGCTCGCGGAAGAACGTCCGCACCTCGTAGCCGGTGCGGACCAGACCCAGGCGCAGCACGCCGGGAAGTCGGGTCCGGGTGTCGACGACGCTCACGAGGTGCCCCCGTCGATCAGGCTGACGTACACGTCCTCGAGAGTGGGCCGGAGCACCTGCAGCCCGGGGACCTCCCCGCCGAGCGCGCCGGTCAGCTCGACCACGGTCTGCGTCGGGGTGTCGGTGCGGACCTCGCGCGTCTCACCGTCCTGCGTCCAGCGCACCACCGCCTGCCGCGCGGTGCGGCCGCCGAGGTCCGCGGGCGGCCCCTCGGCCACGAGCCTGCCGTCGCGCACCACGAGCACCCGGTCGGCGAGCCGCTCCGCCTCCTCCAGGTAGTGCGTGGTCAGCAGGATGGTCGTCCCCTCGGTGGCGAGCTGTTCGACCAGGTCCCAGAACGAGCGCCGCGCCTGCGGGTCGAACCCGGTCGTCGGCTCGTCGAGGAACAGCAGCTCCGGCCGGCCGACGATGCCCAGGGCCACGTCGAGCCGTCGCCGCTGCCCGCCCGAGAGCTGCCGCGCACGGGTCTTGACCTTCTCCTGCAGGCCCACGGCGGCGATCACCTCGTCCGGGTCGCGGGGGTCCGGGAAGAACCGGGCGAAGTGGTGGACGAGCTCCGCGACGGTCGCCTCGGCGAGGTCGTTGTTCGTCTGCAGCACGATGCCGAGTCGCGAGCGCCAGGCCCGGCCCCCCGTCTGCGGGTCCTGGCCGAGGACGCGCACGTCGCCGGCGTCCCGCGACCGGTAGCCCTCGAGGATCTCGACGGTCGTGGTCTTGCCGGCGCCGTTCGGGCCGAGGATCGCCACCACCTCGCCGTGCGCGACGTGCAGGTCGAGGCCGTCGACCGCCTGCTTCTCGCCGTAGGCCTTGCGCAGGCCGACGACCTCGACCGCATCCGGCATCGCGCGCTACTCGGCCTCGGCCAGGAGCGACTGGATCCGGGTGACGCCCTCCACCAGGTCGGCGTCGCTGAGCGCGTACGACAGTCGCAGGTACCCGCTCGGACCGAACGCCTCGCCCGGCACCACCGCGACCTCGGCCTGCTCGAGGATGAGCGTGGCCAGCTCGGCGGAGGTCTGCGGGGTGACCCCGCGGATGGTTCTGCCGAGCACCCCCTCGACCGACGGGTACACGTAGAACGCGCCCTCCGGGGCCGGGATCCGCACGCCGTCGATCTGCGACAGCATCTCGACGATCGTCCGTCGCCGACGGTCGAACGCGGTGCGCATCTCCTCGACGGCCGTGAGGTCGCCGCTCAGTGCGGTGATCGCGGCGCGCTGCGAGATGTTGGCGACGTTCGACGTGAGGTGCGACTGCAGGTTCGTCGCGGCGGTGATCACGTCGGCCGGGCCGATCATCCAGCCCACCCGCCATCCGGTCATCGCGTAGGTCTTGGCGACGCCGTTCAGCACGATCGTCGTGTCCGCGAGCTCCGGCACCACGCGGACGATCGGGGTGAACACGGCGTGGTCGTACGTCAGGTGCTCGTAGATCTCGTCGGTGATCACCCACACGCCGTGCTCGAGCGCCCAGCGGCCGATCGCGGCGGTCTGCTCGGGGGAGTACACCGCGCCGGTCGGGTTGGACGGCGAGTTGAACAGCAGCACCTTGGTCTTCGGGGTGCGTGCCGCCTCGAGCTGCTCGACGGTCACGAGGTAGCCCTGGTCGACGCCGGCGAACACCTCGACCGGGACGCCACCCGCCAGCCGGATCGCCTCGGGGTACGTGGTCCAGTACGGCGAGGGCAGGATCACCTCGTCGCCCGGGTCCACGATCGCCGCGAACGACTGGTAGACCGCCTGCTTGCCGCCGTTGGTGACCAGCACGCTCGACGGCTTCACCTCGTAGCCGGAGTCGCGCAGCGTCTTGGTGGCGATCGCCTCGCGCAGCGCGGGCAGCCCGGCGGCCGGCGTGTAGCGGTGGTTGGCGGGGTCCTTCGCGGCGGCGATGGCGGCGTCGACGATGTACTCGGGTGTCGGGAAGTCCGGCTCCCCGGCGCCGAAGCCGATCACCGGACGGCCGGCGGCCTTGAGCGCCTTGGCCTTGGCGTCGACCGCCAGCGTCGCGGACTCGGCGATCGCGGCCAGTCGGGCGGACACACGGGCGCGGGGGGAGGTCTGCTCGCTCACGGGGCCCATAGTGGCAGAGGTCACGCTCGCTCGTGCCCGCCATTTCGTCCCTCCGGCGGGCATCGGGACGGTTCGACCCACGGGCGCTCGTCGCGTACAGTGGACCCCCGGCGGTTGACGTCCGCCATGATGAGCCGTGCCCCGGAGGTCTCCGGGAGCCTGTGCGGAGCCCCTGCGGGTGGTGTCCGTCGGTGCGCGCCTACGGGCGGACGGATCGTCGTGGAGGCCCAGGCCGCCGTAGGGCAGTGGCGCAATTGGTAGCGCAGCGGTCTCCAAAACCGCAGGTTGCAGGTTCGAGTCCTGTCTGCCCTGCGCACGCGTCTGGTCCTCCGGGTTCGCTCGGAGGTCCGGGAGGCGAGCAGGACCGCCGGTCGGTCCGGCGCGACGCGTCGGCCCGTCCGTCCGTCAGGTTCCGTACGGGACCTGACCACCACGAGACGTAGGGGTCAGACGTGAGCGAAACAGCACCGGCTGCGGCGTCCGACGCCGAGGGTTCGGCGGCGCGCCCGTCGGCACCGAAGGCTGCCGGCAAGGGGTCGTCGTCGTCTCGTGGCGGCTTGTTCGCACGCATCGCACTGTTCGTCCGCCAGGTCGTCGCGGAGCTGAAGAAGGTCGTCCGGCCCACGCGGTCGGAGCTGATCACCTACACGAGCGTCGTGCTCGTCTTCGTCGCGGTGGTCATGGCCTTCGTCACCGTGGTCGACCTGGGCATCGGCAAGCTCACGTTCTGGGTCTTCGGAGGCTGACGCCCACGGRCCGTCAGGCTCGCGTCGCCCCACCCGGGTCGAGCACCCACCGCCCCGGTCCGCCGGGGCGCACACGCAGGAGAAAGCAGGTTCGCACGTGTCGCAGGAGTCGCAGGAGCCCACCACGGGCGCCGAGGCGGAGCTCGAGGACGCCATCGCGTCCGTCGAGGCCGTCGAGTCGTCGGCTGTCGAGGACGCCTCGTCCGAGGATGTCAGCGCCGACGCCACCGAGAGCGACGAGCCGGCCGACGAGGGTGCCGAGCCTGCCGCCGACGAGGTCGCCGAGGAGTCCGACGAGGCCGAGGCAGAGCCCGACGTCGAGGACGACCCGGTCGCCGCGTTCAAGGCGCAGCTCCGCAGCCAGCTGGGTGACTGGTACGTCATCCACTCCTACGCCGGCTACGAGAACCGCGTGAAGGCGAACCTCGAGAACCGTCGCCAGAGCCTCAACATGGAGGACTTCATCTACGCGGTGGAGGTCCCCATGGAGGAGGTCGTGGAGATCAAGAACGCGCAGCGCAAGGTCGTCAAGCGCGTCCGGATCCCCGGCTACGTCCTCGTCCGCATGGACCTCACCGACGAGTCGTGGGGCGCCGTCCGGCACACGCCCGGCGTCACCGGCTTCGTGGGCCACACGCACCAGCCGGTCCCGCTGACGCTGGACGAGGTCTTCTCGATGCTCGCGCCGTCGCTGGAGCCCAAGCAGGCGACCACCGCCGCCGGCGCCGCCAAGGCCGCCTCCCAGATCAAGGTCGACTTCACCGTCGGCGAGTCGGTCACCGTCACGGACGGCCCTTTCGACACGCTGCCGGCCACGATCTCCGAGATCAACGCCGAGAGCCAGAAGCTCAAGGTGCTCGTCTCCATCTTCGGCCGGGAGACCCCGGTCGAGCTGTCCTTCAGCCAGGTCGCCAAGATCTGATTGAGCGTCCTCGCGCTGCGAGGACGCACTGCAACCGGGTCATCGCCCACGGCGTCGGCCCACGACACGAACGGAAGCAGCTATGCCCCCGAAGAAGAAGGTCACCGGCCTGATCAAGCTCCAGATCAAGGCCGGCGCCGCCACCCCCGCGCCGCCGATCGGTCCGGCGCTGGGTCAGCACGGCGTCAACATCATGGAGTTCTGCAAGGCGTACAACGCGGCCACCGAGGCGCAGCGCGGCAACGTCATCCCCGTGGAGATCACGGTGTACGAGGACCGCTCGTTCACCTTCATCACGAAGACGCCGCCGGCCGCCGAGCTGATCAAGAAGGCCGCCGGTGTGGCCAAGGGGTCCCCGACCCCGCACACCGTCAAGGTCGCCACGCTCACCCGGGCCCAGGTCACCGAGATCGCGAGCACCAAGCTCGAGGACCTCAACGCCAACGACCTGGCCGCGGCCGAGAAGATCATCGCGGGCACCGCTCGTTCGATGGGTATCAACGTCCAGGGCTGATCCAGCCCACCCCAGTGGCAGGGCCATGTGCGGCCCGCAGACCACGACTGCTGATCAAGGAGAACCAAGCAGATGGCTAAGCACAGCAAGGCGTACCGCGCCGCGGTCGAGAAGATCGAGGAGGGGCACCTCTACACCCCCCTCGAGGCTGTCCGGCTCGCGCAGACGACCGCCACCACCAAGTACGACTCGACCGTCGAGGTGGCCTTCCGCCTCGGTGTCGACCCGCGCAAGGCGGACCAGATGGTCCGCGGCACGGTCAACCTGCCCCACGGCACCGGCAAGACCGCCCGCGTCATCGTGTTCGCCACCGGCGAGCGCGCCGAGCAGGCCCGCGCCGCGGGTGCCGACGAGGTCGGTGGCGACGAGCTCATCGACAAGGTCGCCGCCGGCTGGACCGACTTCGACTCCGCCGTCGCGACGCCCGACCTCATGGGCAAGGTCGGTCGACTGGGCAAGGTCCTGGGCCCGCGTGGTCTTATGCCGAACCCGAAGACCGGCACCGTGACGATGGACGTGGCCAAGGCCGTGTCCGACATCAAGGGCGGCAAGATCGAGTTCCGCGTGGACCGTCACGCGAACCTGCACTTCATCATCGGCAAGGTCTCGTTCAGCGACACCGCGCTGGTGGAGAACTACGCAGCCGCGCTCGACGAGATCCTGCGTCTGAAGCCGTCGGCCTCGAAGGGTCGCTACATCGCGAAGGCGACCTTCTCGACGACGAACGGCCCCGGCATCCTCGTCGACCAGAACAAGACGCGGAACCTGCTCGAGGACGACGCCGCCTGACGGTAGCTCCAGCAGGACGAAGGCCCGGTCCCCCCTGCGGACCGGGCCTTCGTCGTTCCCGGGCCGACCGGGATCAGCGCGCGCGCCGCGCCGCCCCCGGTCGAGCCGCACCGACCAGCTCGAGCGGGCGCGTCCACAGGCYGGAGAGCCAGCTGAGCTCGTCGTCCGTCGGCTCTGCGGCGACGGCGAGCTGCGCGCTCCACTCGATCGCGGTGCCGACCGTCCGTGCGACGGCCATCGAACGGGTCGGGGTCGCGTCCCCGCCGAGGCTGCGGTACTCCGTGAGGAACGTCGCCACCGGGTCCAGTCCCCATGCCGGATCGAGCACCGGGCCGAGGGCGATGGCGACCCAGTCGAGCGCCGTGGCCACGTCCCACCGTGGGTCGCCGCACCCGGCGGAGAGGTGGTCGCGACCCGGGAGCGCACCGTCCGTCTGCGGGATCCCGCCGAGGAGGACCGCGCGCACGGATCCGCGCACGCGGGTCACTGCCACGTCGTCGCCGGTCGGCTCGCCGTGGATCCACTGCGCGGTCGTCCATGTCGATCGGGCGTCCGCGAGCGCACGCCCGATCGCGGGATGCGCCCGCACGGCCCACACCGGCCCCGCCTGCACCGGCAGCTCGTCGAGCCAGTCCGGCAGCGGTGCGTCGAGCACCCAGGGGAGGCCGGCGGTCGGCGTGAGCGCCGTGAGCGGCGTGCGGTGCAGGCGCACCAGGGCCGCCGCCCACGCGGAGAGGAGAGCCGTGAGCTCTCCGCGCAGGACCGGCGCGGGTCCTCGCTCGTGGAGCCGTCCGACGAGGTCCTCGAGCTCGCGGACCAGCGGACGCCCGTCCGGCTCGGGCACCAGCGCGGTCCCCCCACCGCGC
>NZ_JBFUHU010000010.1:0-26620 GCF_056402235.1 Cellulomonas sp. P4_B5_2 | reverse complement strand
GTTCCACTGCGGGCCGAGGAACTGGTCGATCAGGTAGCCGGTGTGGCCGTGCAGGTCCACCATGTCGACGCCCGCGGCCGCGCACCGGACCGCCGCCTCGGCGAACCGGCCGACGAGCGCGCGGACCTCGTCGGTGGTCAGCGGGCGGCACAGGACGGTGGGGTCGAAGAAGTTCGGGTTGTCCGACGCCGAGACCGGCGGCTGCTCGGGCGTGTACGCGGGGTTGTTCCGTCCCATGCCGGCCGTGAGCTGCACACCGAGCCTGCCGCCCTTGGCGTGCACCGCGTCGGCCAGCCGGGTCAGGGCCGGGATCGCGGCGTCGGAGTCGGCGTGGGCCAGGCCCGCGGTGAGCTCGAGGTCGCGGCTCACGGCGGTGAGCTCGGTGACCACCAGGCCCGCCCCGGTGCCGGCGCGCTCGGCGTACCAGGCCACCTGCCGGTTGGAGAAGTGGCCGTCCGCGTCGGAGAGGCTGGTCCCCATCGGCGGCATGATCACGCGGTTGGCGAGCTCGAGGGCGCCGATGCGTCCGGGTGCGATGACGTGGGCGAACGCGGACATCGGAGTCCTTTCCTCCGGCGCGCGACGGTGCGGCCGGGGCAGTGCCAGTGGTGGCTCGATCGTCCGCCGGTCGTCGAAGCGCTTCGTGGGTAGGAGGTCCCAGGTCAACCGGGGTCTGCACGCCCGCACCAGAACCGTGCACGGCCAGCACAGTGCGCCCCGGGTACCGGGTGCGACCGTGCTGCTGAGCGGGCGGACGGGACCGACCGCCGCGAGACGAGGAGACGTCATGACGACCCCCGACACGATCGTGCTCATCCATGGGTTCTGGGTCACACCGCGCTCCTGGGAGGGGTGGAAGGCGCACTACGAGGCGAAGGGCTACACCGTCCACACGCCCGGCTACCCGGGCTTCGAGGTCGAGGTGGAGGCTCTGCGGGCCGACCCGACGCCGATCGCCGACCTCACGACGGACGCGATCGCATCGCACCTCGACGCGTTCCTGAGCTCGCTGGACACCCCCACGCCGCCGATCCTCATGGGTCACTCGGCGGGCGGGACGTTCCTGCAGCTGATGCTCGACCGGGGGCACGGCAGCGCGGCCGTCGCGCTGAACTCGGCGCCGGTCGAGGGCGTCAAGACCACCCCGTGGTCCCAGCTGAAGTCGGTGTTCCCCGTGGTCAAGAACCCGGCGAACCACCACCGCGCGGTCGGTCTGTCGCTCGAGGAGTGGACCTACGCCTTCACCAACACGTACACCGAGGAGGAGTCGCGGTACTTCTACGACCGCTACCACATCCCGGCGTCCGGCCGCGTGCTCATCGACTCGGTGCTCGCGAACGTGCAGCCGGGGCACCAGGACGCCTGGGTGGACTTCAGCAACCCGAACCGTGTGCCGCTGCTCTTCCTGTCGGGCTCCGCGGACCACATCATGCCGCCGTCGGTGCAGGCGTCGAACGCCAAGCACTACCGCGGCGAGGGCACGATCACCGAGCACGAGACGTACGACGGCCGTCCGCACCTCATGGTCGCCGGGGAGGGCTGGGAGGAGATCGCCGACCGGGCACTGGACTGGGCGCTCGCCCAGTCCGACTGGGCTCCCGCGCAGAGCTCCGCCGCGTCCTGACGGTGTCGACCCTCACGTTCACGCACGTCGGAGGGCCGACGACGCTGGTCGAGGTCGACGGCTGGCGCATCCTCACGGACCCGACCTTCGACGCCCCCGGCCGGACCTACAAGTTCGGCTGGGGGACGTCGTCCCGCAAGACCACCGGCCCGGCAGTCCCGGCCGACGAGATCGGCGACATCGACGCCGTCCTGCTCACCCACGACCACCACGCCGACAACCTCGACGACGCCGGACGGCGGCTGCTCGGCAGCGCACCCACGGTCCTGACCACCGTGCCGGGCGCACGGCGACTCGGTCCGCCGGCAGTCGGCCTGCACCCCTGGACGACGACGACGCTCACGCACCCGGACCGTCCGACCCTCACCGTCACGGCCACCCCGTGCCGGCACGGACCGGTCGGCAGCCGTCCGATCGCCGGTGCCGTCATCGGGTTCGACCTGACCTGGGAGGGCCAGGAGCACGGGTCCGTGTGGTTCTCCGGCGACACGGTCCTCTACCGCGGGGTGCGCCAGGTGGCCGAGCGGCGGCGCGTCGGCACCGCGATCCTGCACCTCGGCGGGGTGCGGTTCCCCGTGACCGGTCCGCTGCGCTACTCGATGACGGTGCAGGACGGCCGCGAGCTGTGCCGCGCGCTGCGACCCCGGATCGTCCTGCCGGTGCACTACGAGGGCTGGTCGCACTTCGTCGACGGGCCCGCCGCGCTCGATCGACCGGAGCTCACCCCCGAGCCGGGGCGCACCGCATGGGCCGAACCGGGCCGGCCACTCGTGGTCGAGGTCTGAGCGCTCGCCTAGGCTTCCGGCGTGAGCTGGCCACAGTGGTCCGTCGAGGACGTCCTCGCGCAGCGGCCCGCCGTGCGGGTGAACCAGCTCGGCTACGTCCCGGGCCTGCCGATGGGCGCCACGCTGGTGTCGACGGAACCCGGTCCCGTGGCGTTCGAGGTGGTCGGTGACGACGACCGCATCGTCCTCACCGGGGTGTCGCGGCCGTGGCCGGTCCGTCCCGAACCGACCTCCGGCCTCCCGGTGCACGTGCTCGACCTCACCGGCCTTCCCGAGGGGTCGTTCCGGGTCCGGTCCGCTCAGCACGTCAGCCATCCGTTCGTCGTGGACGGCCGCCGATACGCCGACCTCGGCGACGACGCCCTGCGCTTCTTCTCGCTCATGCGGTCGGGCGCCCCGGTCGACGTGCCCGGCTACGAGCGCCCGGCCGGACACCCCGGGGACGTCGCCGTGCCCGCCTGGACGGGTCCCGACGCGGAGGCCCTCTACCCGGGCTGGCACGACGACGGCACCTACGACGTGTCGGGCGGTTGGTACGACGCCGGCGACTACGGGAAGTACACGACAAGCGGTGCCCTCGCGGTGTGGCAGCTGCTCGGCGCGCTCGACGTCCTGCCACCCGACGACCCGCGGGCCGACGTGGTGCTCGCCGAGTGCCGGTGGCAGCTCGACTGGCTGCTGCGGATGCAGGTGCCGCCGGACCGACCGCTGGCCGGGCTCGCGTTCCACCGCGTGCACGGTGTCGCCTGGTCGCCCCTGCCCGGATGGCCGCACCTCGACCCCACGGAACGCGTCCTGCACCGACCGTCGACCACCGCGGCGCTGCATCTCGCGGCGGCCGCAGCGGCCGGCGCCCGACACTTCCGGCCGACCGATCCCGCCTACGCCGCGCGCTTGCTGGCTGCCGCGCGGACGGCCTACGACGCGGCGCGGCGACACCCCGACCTCCTCCCGCCGGACGACCACGCGCGGCACGGTGGCGGTCCGTACGACGACGGCGACGTGGGCGACGACTTCTACTGGGCCGCCGCCGAGCTCTGGCTGGCCACCGGGGAGCGGGTCTACGAGGAGCACGTCCTCGACTGCTCCGAGCACGCCGCCGACCCGTTCGACACSGCCGGGTACGACTTCCACCGCGTCAGCGCGCCCGCGCGCCTGGACCTGACACTGCACGGCCGCCGGCTCGAGGACCACGCGCGGGTGGTCGACGGCGTTCGCCGCGCCGCCGACCGGCTGCTCGACCTGCAGTCCCGCCAGCCATGGGGGCAGCCCTACGCACCCGCCGACGGGTGGGGCTGGGGGTCGAACGGCCGGATCCTCAACAACCTCGTCGTCCTCGGGGTCGCCCACCTGGTCACCAGCAGCACCGCCTACCGCGACGCGGTCGCCTCCGGCGTGGACTACCTGCTCGGACGCAACGCGCTCGGCCAGAGCTACGTCACCGGGTACGGCACCGACCACAGCCACCACCAGCGCACCCGCCAGTTCGGCCACGACCTCGACCCCGCGATGCCGCCACCACCGCCAGGCGCCCTGGCGGGCGGCGCCAACTCGGTCCCCGCGCCGGACTTCCCCGACGACCCGCGGCTCGCCGGCCTCGCACCCCAGCTCTGCTACCTGGACGAGCCCACGTCCGAGGTCACCAACGACGTCTGCATCCGCTGGAACGCACCCCTGGTCTGGGTGGCCACGTTCCTCGACAGATGAAGGTCAGGCCCGGCGGCGCTTCCAGTCGAGCATGACGAACAGGTCGCGCTCGCCGGGGACGCCCTCGAGCACCGCCCGGGCCAGGGCCGGCTCCCCCGCCTGCTCGCAGGACCAGAGCTCGAAGTCGACCGTCTGCGACCACGTGGCCGGCAGGAACCCGAGGACCGTGGAACCATCGAGCACCTTGACGACGTCGTGCTCGCTCCGGGCCAGCGCGACGGCGAACCCCCGCTCGGAGCGGGTGGCGCGGGTGGGCGCGGCCGAGTCGAGGAATCCCCGCACCCGCACGGGGACGTGACCGCCGCTCGCGGGCACGAGGCGGCCGGGCATCCGGGTCGAGGACGTCGGGTCCATGCCCGCGAAACTACCCCGAAGCACCCGCGCTCGTCCGAGCGAGCGAATGCGCGGCAAACCGCCACGGCGGTGCCGGTGCTCCTGCCAGGATGTCGCGCGTCGCGCGCCTGGCCGCTCGCGCACCTCGGGGGCGCTCGCCCGGATGCGGCAGCAGCAGGGGGTTCCCATGCACGTGTCCCGCCTCACCGCCCTCCCCGTCGCGATCCTCGTCGCCGCGGGCCTGACCGCGTGCGGCGGGGAGCCGGCCGCCGCACCGTCCCCGTCGCCCACGAAGGCCGTGGTCGCCGAGTCGCCGACCCCCACCCCGACGCCGACCGTCGAGGAGCTCACCGCCGCGAACTTCGTCGCGCGCGCGACCGCCGGTGAGGCGACCGCGACCAGCTACGACGTCGCCGTCTCGGTCACCGGCGCGGCGACGATGGAGATGACCGGTTCGGCGGACCTGGCCGGCGGCAAGCACAACGTCGCGATCCACCTGACCGACCCGGACGTCGGGCCGATCGAGATCCGGTTCGTGGACGGCCTGCTCTACGTGAACATCGCCGAGATCGGCGGCGGCCTCTTCTACCAGGTCGACCCGAACGACGGGGCGAACCCGCTCGCGGAGGCGTTCGGCGACCTCGGGGAGGTCCTCTCGTCGGYGTTCGAGGGGATGGACCAGGCGGTGACGAGCGTGACGAAGGTGGGCGCTCCCGAGGTCCTCGACGGCGTCGAGGTGCAGGCGTACCAGGTCGTGGTCGACTCGACCAAGATCACGCCGGACGTCGCCCAGGGGATGCTCGAGGACGAGGGCCTGACGGTTCTCCCGCCCACCCTCACGTACACCCACTGGCTCGATGCGCAGGACCTCCCGCGCAAGAGCTCGTACGAGCTGAACGGCACCACGACGACCGTGGTCTTCACGCACGTCGGCGCGGGCACCCCGGTCACCGTGCCCCCGGCCGAGCAGGTCACGACCGAGATCCCGTTCTGATCCGTGTAGAGAACCGCCGGGCGGCTCCGTTCTCCGAGTGACAGTGCCAGTCTGGGCACGACGACGAAGGAGCAGAACCATGGCGAAGTACCTGCTGATCGTGGACTTCCAGAGCGGTCCCGACGACGCCCCCATGTCGGCGTGGACCGACGACGAGGTCGCCGCACACCTGAACTACTACGGGCGGCTCAACCGCGAGCTGACCGAGAGCGGCGAGCTCGTCGGCGGGGAGATCCTCACCGGCCCCGACCTGGCGAAGGTCGTGACGTCGGACGGCTCCACGACGGTGGTCACCGACGGCCCGTTCCAGGAGTTCAAGGAGTGGGTGGCCGGCTACCAGATCGTCGAGACGGAGACCGAGGCGCGCGCGGTGGAGATCGCCGCCCTCGTCTCGGCCGTGCCCGGACGCGGCGGGGTGCCGACCCAGCAGCCCATCCAGGTGCGCCGGATCATGGAGGACGGACCGTCGGACGTCGAGGAGATGAACGCGTTCCTGGAGACGGCGAGCGACGCCCGCTGAACGTCCCCGACGACGTCGAGGACCTGCTGCGTCAGCTGGCGCCGCAGGTCCTCGGCACGCTCGCTCGCCGGTGGGGCGACTTCGACGCCGCGGAGGACGCGGTGCAGGAGGCCCTCCTGGCGGCCGCGCAGCACTGGCCGGCGGACGGGGTCCCCGCGCAGCCGCGTGGGTGGCTGCTGCAGACCGCGTCGCGGCGGATGGTCGACCGGTGGCGCAGCGACGTCGCCCGCCGCGACCGCGAGGTCCGCGTCGCGACGGAGCCCGCATCCGGCGGCGCCGAGCAGGACGACGACACCCTGACGGTCCTGTTCCTGTGCTGCCACCCGGCGCTGACCCCCACGTCCGCGATCGCGCTGACCCTGCGCGCGGTCGGCGGGCTGACCACCGCGGAGATCGCGCGGGCGTTCCTGGTGCCGGAGGCGACCATGGCGCAGCGGATCAGCCGCGCCAAGCAGCGGGTCGCGGGCGAGCGGTTCTCGATGCCCGCACCCGAGGAGCGACCGGCACGGCTGCGCAGCGTCCTGCGCGTCCTGTACCTGATGTTCAACGAGGGCTACACCAGCAGCGCGGGCTCCGACCTGACGCGCGCCGACCTGTCCGACGAGGCCATCCGGATCGCGCGGCTCCTGCACACCGTCGACGACGACGCCGAGGTCGCCGGGCTGCTCGCCCTGATGCTCCTGACGGACGCCCGTCGGCCGGCGCGGACCGACGCCTCGGGTGCGCCGGTGCCGCTGGCCGACCAGGACCGGAACCGCTGGGACCGCACCCGGATCGCGGAGGGGACGGCCCTGCTCGACGGGGCGTTCGGACGCGCGACGGTCGGCGAGTACCAGCTGCAGGCGGCGATCGCCGCGATCCACGACCGGGCGCCCTCGGCGGACGCGACCGACTGGCCGCAGATCCTCGCGCTCTACGGCCTGCTCGAGCGGATGACCGGCAACCCGGTGGTGACGCTCAACCGAGCGGTCGCGGCGGCGATGGTCGACGGGCCGGCGGCCGGGCTGTCAATCCTGGACGGCGTGGACGACGGGATGCCCCGGGTCGACCAGCTGCGCGCGTACCTGCACGAGCTCGCCGGCGAGACCGACCTGGCGCTCGCGCACTACCGACGGGCTGCCGGCCGCGCGACCAACGTGGCGGAGCGCCGCTATCTGGACGCGCAGGTGGCGAGGCTCAGCTGAGCGGGTCCCACCCGTACGGGTGTCCGCGCCCGCCGCTAGCGTGGCGCCCATGGTGATGGACGAGATGAGCACTGCGGCACACGTCGCCGACACCCACGACCGCATCCGCGTGCACGGTGCGCGCGAGAACAACCTCAAGGACATCAGTATCGAGATCCCGAAGCGCCGGCTCACGGTGTTCACGGGGGTCTCCGGCTCGGGCAAGAGCTCGCTGGTGTTCKGCACGATCGCCGCCGAGTCGCAGCGGATGATCAACGAGACCTACAGCACCTTCGTCCAGGGCTTCATGCCCTCGCTGGCGCGGCCKGACGTGGACGTSCTSGACGGGCTGACCACSGCGATCATCGTCGACCAGGAGCGGATGGGCGCCAACATCCGGTCGACCGTCGGCACCGCGACCGACGCCAACGCGCTGCTGCGCATCCTGTTCAGCCGGCTCGGGGTCCCGCACCTCGGCTCGTCCCAGGCGTTCTCGTTCAACGTCGCGTCGATCTCGGGCGCCGGGGCGGTGACCATCGAGAAGGGTGGCACCACCACCAAGGAGCGCCGGAGCTTCTCCATCACCGGTGGCATGTGCTCGCGCTGCGAGGGCCGCGGCTCGGTCACCGACTTCGACCTCACCCAGCTCTACGACGACAGCAAGTCGCTCAACGAGGGCGCCCTGACGATCCCCGGCTACAGCGTGGACGGCTGGTACGGGCGGATCTTCAGCGGCTCGGGCTTCTTCGACCCCGACAAGCCGATCAGCAAGTTCACCAAGAAGGAGCTGCACGACCTGCTCTACAAGGAGCCGACSAAGATCAAGGTCGACAACATCAACCTCACCTACGAGGGGCTCATCCCGAAGATCCAGAAGTCGTTCCTGGCCAAGGACGTCGAGGCCCTGCAGCCCCACATCCGGGCGTTCGTCGAGCGCACCGTCGTCTTCACCACGTGCCCGGACTGCGACGGGACGCGGCTCAACGAGGGCGCCCGCTCGTCGAAGATCGGCGGGGTCAACATCGCCGACGCGTGCGCGATGCAGATCAGCGACCTCGCCGAGTGGGTGCGCGGGCTCGACGAGCCGTCCGTCGCACCCCTGCTCACGGCCCTGCGCGAGCTGCTCGACTCGTTCGTCAGCATCGGGCTCGGGTACCTCTCGCTCGAGCGCTCGTCGGGCACCCTCTCGGGCGGCGAGGCGCAGCGCACCAAGATGATCCGGCACCTCGGCTCGTCGCTCACCGACGTGACGTACGTGTTCGACGAGCCCACCATCGGCCTGCACCCGCACGACATCCAGCGGATGAACGCACTGCTCCTGCGCCTGCGGGACAAGGGCAACACGGTGCTCGTCGTGGAGCACAAGCCCGAGGCGATCGCGATCGCCGACCACGTGGTCGACCTCGGMCCCGGCGCCGGGTCGGCGGGCGGCACGGTCTGCTACGAGGGGAGCCTCGACGGGTTGCGCTCCAGCGGCACCATCACGGGGCGCCACCTCGACGACCGCGCGACCCTCAAGGAGTCCGTCCGGACGGCGACCGGCACGCTCGAGATCCGCGGCGCGACCACCAACAACCTGCGCGACGTCGACGTCGACATCCCGCTCGGCGTCCTCGTCGTGCTCACCGGCGTGGCCGGCTCCGGCAAGAGCTCGCTCATCCACGGGTCGATGCCGACCGGTGCGGGCGTCGTGTCCATCGACCAGGCGGGCATCAAGGGGTCACGCCGGAGCAACCCCGCCACGTACACGGGCCTGCTCGAGCCCATCCGCAAGGCGTTCGCCAAGGCCAACGGCGTCAAGCCCGCCCTGTTCAGCGCCAACTCCGAGGGCGCCTGCCCCAGCTGCAACGGCGCCGGGGTCATCTACACGGACCTCGCGATGATGGCCGGCGTCGCCACCCCGTGCGAGCTGTGCGAGGGCAAGCGGTTCCAGGCCTCGGTGCTCGAGTACCACCTGGGCGGCCGCGACATCAGCGAGGTGCTCGCGATGTCGGTGACCGAGGCGGAGCAGTTCTTCGGGGCCGGCGATGCGCGCACCCCCGCGGCGCACGCGGTCCTCGTCCGGCTCGCCGACGTCGGGCTCGGCTACCTGAGCCTCGGTCAGCCGCTCACCACGCTGTCCGGCGGCGAGCGCCAGCGGCTCAAGCTGGCCACGCGCATGGGCGACAAGGGCGGCATCTACGTCCTGGACGAGCCGACCACCGGCCTGCACCTCGCCGACGTCGAGCAGCTGCTGGGCCTGCTCGACCGGCTCGTCGACTCCGGGACCTCGGTCATCGTCGTCGAGCACCACCAGGCGGTCATGGCGCACGCGGACTGGATCATCGACCTCGGTCCCGGCGCCGGCCACGACGGCGGGCGGATCGTCTTCGAGGGGACGCCGGCCGAGCTGGTGGCCGGCCGCTCGACGCTCACGGGCCAGCACCTGGCCGCCTACGTGAGTGCTGCCGCATCGAGCAGGGATGGAGAAGCCGCGGTCGCGGCCGCTCCCTAGGGTGGTCGGAAGACGTCCAGAGAGGAACCGATGATGGCGAAGACGACGAGCACGGAGGCCGAGGGATTCACCGCGGAGGAGCGCGCCGCGATCAAGGAGCGCGCCAAGGAGACGCGGYGCAAGGCGAACGGCGAGAGCGACCTGCTCGAGAAGATCGCCGAGATGGCCGAGGGGGACCGCGCGATGGCGGAGCGGATCCACGCCATCGTCACGGAGGTCGCGCCGGACCTCGAGCCCAAGACCTGGTACGGCCAGCCGGCCTACGCGAAGGACGGCAAGGTGGTCGTCTTCTTCCAGGCCGCGTCGAAGTTCAACACGCGGTACGCCACCCTGGGCTTCAACGACGTGGCGGCCCTCGACGACGGCTCCATGTGGCCGACGGCCTTCGCGCTCACCGGTCTGACGGCCGCGGACGAGAAGCGGATCGGCGAGCTCGTGAGGAAGGCCGTCAGCTGACGGTTGCTCTGGTGGCGGGATAACGATAGATTTCTGTCGTTAATCGATAGATCGCCACCAAGGAGCACCCCATGAGCCGACTGGCCGTCCTCGCGCTGCGGGTGGTGATCGTGCTGATGCTCGCCGGCCTGCTGGCGGTGCAGATCATGATCATCCCGGCCATCGGTCGCGACATCGACGACGGCGGAGCCGCGGTGGCGCACCTGCGCTGGCCGGTGATGATCATCGGGATCCTGGGCGTGCTCGCCGTGCAGGCCGCGCTCGTCTGCGTGTGGCAGCTGCTCACCATGGTCCGGCGCGACACCGTGTTCAGCACCGCGGCGTTCCGGTACGTCGACGTCATCATCGGGGCGGCGGTCGCGGCCACCCTGCTGGCGATGGTCCTGTCGTTCGTGCTCGCACCCGGCGAGGCGGTGGCGCCCGGGATCGTGCTGCTCGTCGTGATCGGCGGCATGGGCACGGCCGGGATCGCCCTGCTGGTGCTCGTCCTGCGGGTGCTGCTGGCCAAGGCGATGGTCCTCGACTCGACGGCCACCACGCTGCGCGCCGAGCTCGACGAGGTCATCTGATGCCGATCGTCGTCGACGTCGACGTCATGCTGGCCCGCCGCAAGATGTCCGTGGGTGAGCTGGCCGACCGCGTCGGCATCACGCCCGCCAACCTCGCCGTGCTCAAGAACGGCCGGGCCAAGGCGGTCAGGTTCACCACGCTCGAGGCGCTGTGCGCGGTGCTGGAGTGCCAGCCCGGAGACCTGCTGCGACGCGTCCCGTAGGTCGGTCCGCCGCATCCGCCCGTTCGCCGGACGGGGCACGTGCCGGGCCGCTAGTCTCCGGCGATGCCGATCCGGACGAACCGCGCGCTCCTGACCGCCCTCGGCCTCGGCCTCGTGCTCTGGTTCGTCTCGGCGGTCGCCCACGCMGGGGCGAGCAGGGCCGGCATCTCCCCCGGGCTCGTCGGCCKGCTCGCCCCCGCGACGCCCGCGGTGTCGCTGGTCCGCGGGGCGGGGTACGCCGGAGGCGGTGAGGTCCTGGCCGTCCTGGTGTTCCTCGGCGCGCTCGCCCTGCTCGTGCTCCCGGCGCTCCGCGCCACCCGGACCGGCGCCGCGCCTCGCGTGCTCGCCGTGTGGTTCGCCGTCATCGTCGCCGGCTGGGCTGCCGGGGTCGTCTCGATGATCGCCGGCGAGGGCGGCCGGCTGTTCGCCTACGGCACCCCCGACGCGGGTCTGTGGCTGCTGACCCTCGGGTATCTCGAGCCGCTCCGGGCGGGGTGGGCGTGGGGCGTCGTGTACGGCTGGATCGTGGGGCTGGCCGCCGTCGCGGTCGCCCGGCGCGGCGAGGAGCCGGCTCCCGCGAGCCGACCTGCCGGTGCGCTCGCGGCCGCGATCACCGCCGGAGTCGTCGCGGCGATCGGGTGGTGGGCCGTCGCGGCCGCGCACGCGGCCGTGGACAGCACGGTCGACCGCTACGTGACGACGGCACGGTCCGAGTTCGCGCTCACCGTGCGCCTGGCCGCCGACTGGGCGCTGCCGGTCACCACCACGCGCGACGCGCCCAGTGCGGTCGTGCTGCTCAGCGGCCTCCTCGTCGGGGGGATCGTCGGCGGGCTGGTCTGGCTCGCCGTGCGCACCACGGTCGTGACGGGCGGTCGGCTCGTCCTGTTCCTCGGCGTCTGGGCGGCGGCGATCGTCGGCGCGACCGTCGGCGCGCTCCCCACCGTGCTCGCCTCGACCGGCCTGGACCCCGAGGGCGACGGTCGGTGGGCGATCGGGCAGTCCCAGCTGTACGGACCGACGGACGGCGGGGCGTCGGGCGCGTTCTACGGCTGGATCCCCGCCCTGCTCGTCCTCGGAGTGCTGGCGTGGGCGCGACGGGCGTCCGCGCCGTCGGAGGCCGAGCCCGTTCCCGCGGTGGCGTAGTCCGATAGTTTCGGAGCCCGACAACCTAAACGGTTCGCTTCGTCCCTGCACTGTTCCCTTCGCGAGATCGCCTCTGCACACTGGCGTCGATAACGTTATCGACGCTCCACGCGTCGAGACGGCGCTGACCTCCCCACGGATGCCGGTGCAGATCCCCACGCACAAAGGAGTGCAGGATGTCCGAAAGTATCGGTACCGCGCCGCGACGACGCCGGTCGTTCCGCGCCCTCGCAGCCCTCGGCGCCGCGAGCGCGATGGTGGTCGCCGGGCTCGCCGTCGCCACCCCGGCCAGCGCCGTGTCGTCGAACGAGACCGGCACGAACAACGGGTACTTCTACTCGTTCTGGACCGACTCCCCCGGCACCGTCTCCATGAACCTGGGGTCGGGCGGCAACTACACCACCCAGTGGAGCAACACCGGCAACTTCGTCGCCGGCAAGGGCTGGAGCACGGGCGGGCGCAAGACCGTCAACTACTCCGGCAGCTTCAACCCCTCGGGCAACGCGTACCTGACCCTGTACGGCTG
Organism: Cellulomonas sp. P4_B5_2; assembly: GCF_056402235.1. Classification (NCBI taxonomy): domain Bacteria; kingdom Bacillati; phylum Actinomycetota; class Actinomycetes; order Micrococcales; family Cellulomonadaceae; genus Cellulomonas; species Cellulomonas sp. P4_B5_2. The sequence goes on along the minus strand of NZ_JBFUHU010000010.1, from coordinate 14,103 downwards.
GACCACGAGCCCGCTGATCGAGTACTACATCGTCGACAACTGGGGCACGTACCGGCCCACGGGCACGTTCATGGGCACAGTGAACAGCGACGGCGGCACGTACGACATCTACCGCACCCAGCGCGTGAACCAGCCCTCGATCCAGGGCACCGCGACGTTCTACCAGTACTGGAGCGTGCGGCAGTCGAAGAAGACCGGCGGCACCATCACGTCCGGCAACCACTTCGACGCCTGGGCCAGCAAGGGCATGAACCTCGGCACCCACAACTACATGATCATGGCGACCGAGGGCTACCAGAGCAGCGGCAGCTCGAACATCACCGTGAGCGAGGGGTCCGGCGGCGGGGGCACCACCACACCGCCCCCGAGCACCGGCGGCTGCAGCATCACCGCCACCCGCGGCGAGGAGTGGTCCGACCGGTTCAACGTCAGCTACACGGTCAGCGGCGCCAGCTCCTGGACCGCCACCCTCAACCTCAACGGCAGCCAGACCGTACAGAACAGCTGGAACGCGTCGGTCAACGGGCGGACCGTCACGTCGACCGGCTCCAACACGTTCGGCGTCACCATCATGAAGAACGGCAACAACACCACTCCGTCGGCCACGTGCGGCACCTCCAGCGGCGGCGGCACGACGACCCCACCGCCGACGACGTCGAGCTGCTCCGCCGGCTACGTGGGCCTGACGTTCGACGACGGCCCGAACACCGGCACCACCAACCAGCTCATCTCCACGCTGCGCAACGCCGGCGCGACGGCAACCGTGTTCCCGACCGGCTCCAACGCCCAGTCGAACGCGTCGCTCATGCAGGCGTACAAGAACGCCGGCCTGCAGATCGGCAACCACAGCTGGGACCACCCGCACCTGGTGAACCTGAGCCAGTCAGACATCCAGTCGCAGCTCACGCGCACCCAGACCGCAATCCAGCAGACCGCCGGGGTCACCCCGACGCTCTTCCGGCCGCCGTACGGCGAGACCAACCAGACGCTCAAGAACGTCGAGTCCTCGCTCGGCCTGCGCGAGATCATCTGGGACGTCGACTCGAACGACTGGAACAACGCGAGTGCAGACGCCATCCGGCAGGCAGCCGCCCGGCTCACCAACGGCCAGATCATCCTCATGCACGACTGGCCGGCCGCGACCCAGCAGGCGCTGCCGAACATCCTGAACGACCTGGCGTCGCGGAACCTCTGCACCGGTCACATCTCGAGCAGCACGGGCCGGGCGGTCGCACCGTCCAGCGCCGGCGGTGGGGGCGGGACGACGAACCCGCCGGCGGGGTCCTGCACCGTGACCGCCGCGCGCGCTGACGAGTGGTCGGACCGGTTCAACGTGAGCTACTCGGTCAGCGGCAGCAGCAGCTGGGTGGTCACGCTGAACCTGTCGGGGAGCCAGAGCGTCCAGAACAGCTGGAACGCGACGCTCAGCGGCAGCGGCTCCACCCGTCAGGCGAGGCCGAACGGCGCCGGCAACACGTTCGGCGTCACGATCATGAAGAACGGCAGCACCACCACGCCGAGCGCCACCTGCGCGACCGGCTGAATCAAGGACGAGGACGGCAGTCCCCCGCGGGGGGCTGTCGTCCTCAGGCCCTCGCGCGGCCCCGGGTGCCGCGCCAGATCGCGGTGACGATCAGCGCGCCCACGATCGAGCCGATGATGCCGCTCGGGCGCAGCTCGAGCCCGTCGCCGGAGAGCAGGCTGGCCAGCAGCCCACCGACGAACGAGCCGACAAGCCCGGCGACGATCGCCATGGTCCAGTCGATCCCCTTGCGGTCCTTGCCGAGGATGAGCTGGGCCAGGGCACCGATCAGCATGCCGAAGAGGATCAGTCCGAGGATGAGCATGGCCTGAGACTATGGCCGGTTTGTCCCCTCGACCAGCACCGCGACGCCGTCGAGCAGCCGCGTGAGGCCGAACTCGAACGCGCGGCGCGGGTCGTAGGCCGCCTGCTGGGCCTCGCCGGCGATCGGTCCGACGCGTGCGACCGTCGGGTACGCCTCGGCGTCGAACACCCGCGCGACGAACGGCTCGGTGGCGGCCCACCACTCGGCCTCGCTGATCCCGGTGGCCTGCTGGGCGGCGGCCTGCTCGACGACGCCCCGCGCGGTGCCGGCCACGAAGCCGCCGACGAGCGTGACCACGGCGTCCATCGCGACCTCGTCGAGCCCGCTGCCGTCCACCGCGCGGAGCTCGAGCTCGTACTTGGCCATCACGCCCGGGCCCAGCGGTGGGCGCCCCGACGCGGCGACGTGCAGGAGCCACGGGTGCCGCTCGTACAGCGACCAGTTGGCGCGGGCGACGGCCTCGAGCCGGGCGCGCCAGTCGTCGGAGGTCGGGGCGTACAGGTCCGCGGTCTCCGCGAGCACGGAGTCCACCATGAGGTCGACCAGCTCCGCCTTGCCGGGGACGTACGTGTAGACGGTCATCGCGCCGACGCCCAGGTCGGTGGCGAGCCGGCGCATCGACAGCGCGCCGAGCCCCTCGCCGTCCGCGAGCGCGATCCCGGCGGTCACCACGCGGTCGACCGAGAGCCCGGCCGCGGCACCCCGTCCGCGGGGTGCCGGCTCCGACTCGCGCCACAGCAGAGCCATGCTCCGGGCGGGGTCCCCGATGCCCGTGATCTCCGTCATGGCACCCATCCTCCCCCGTCGGGAACACCGGGGTGACGTCGTGCGTTTCTTACCGTACAGTGTACGGCTAGACGACGGAGGAGCCCATGACAGCCATCCAGACCCTCGGACTGACCCGCCGGTACGGCGACACCACCGTGCTCGACGGCCTCGACCTCTCGGTGGAGCCGGGCACCGTGCACGGCCTGCTCGGCCCCAACGGCGCGGGCAAGACGACGACCGTGCGCATCCTGTCGACGCTCCTGGACCCGCACGGCGGCTCGGCGAGCGTCGCCGGCTTCGACGTCGTCAGGCAGCCGGCCCAGGTGCGCCGCCACCTGGGGCTCGTCGGCCAGCACGCGGCCGTCGACGAGATCCTCGGCGGCCGCGACAACCTGGTGATGTTCGGCCGGCTGAGCCACCTGGGCACCCGGCAGGCGCGCCTGCGCGCGGAGGAGCTGCTGGAGCGGTTCGACCTCCTCGACGCCGCCGACCGGCCCGTCTCCACCTACTCCGGCGGCATGCGGCGCCGGCTCGACCTGGCGGCGGGGCTCGTCCTCGACCCGACGGTCCTGCTGCTCGACGAGCCGACCACGGGCCTCGACCCCGGCGGCCGGCGCGAGGTGTGGCAGTCCGTGCGGGCGCTCGTCGCGGGCGGGACCGCCGTGCTGCTCACCACCCAGTACCTCGAAGAGGTGGACCAGCTCGCGTCGCAGGTCACCGTGCTGAACCAGGGCCGCGTCGCCGCGGAGGGCACCCCTGACGCGCTCAAGGCATCGATCGGGCAGGACCGGCTGGACGTCGTCGTCCGCGACGAGGTGGACCTGCCGGCCGCTCGGTCTGCGCTGCGGGCAGTCGCGGGGGACGCGGAGGTCGATCTCGACGGTCGCCGGGTCACCGCGACGGTCACCGACCGCGTCGCAGCCCTCACGCACGTGGTCCGGACGCTCGACGACGCCGGGATCGCCGTCGACGACGTGATCCTGCGCCGGCCGACCCTCGACGAGGTCTTCCTGCACCTGACCGGAACGACGAAGGAGGCCGCATGACCTGGGCCCTGCGTGACTCCTGGACCGTGACCCTGCGCGACCTCGGGCACTGGCGGCGCCAGCCGTGGGACCTGCTCATCGGGCTCGCGTTCCCGATCCTGCTGTTGCTGATGTTCGGGTTCCTGCTGGGCGGCGCCATCGAGGTGCCCGGCGGCTACATCGAGTTCCTGTTCCCCGGCATGCTCGCCGTGACCATGGCGTTCGGGCTGGAGAGCACCATGACCGCGGTGTCGCAGGACGTGCAGCGCGGGGTGACCGACCGGTTCCGGTCGCTGCCGATGTCCCGCGCCGCGGTGCTGCTCGGTCGGGCGACCGCGGACATGCTCGCGAGCGTCGTCGGCCTCGCGGTGCTGCTGGTCGCCGGGCTGGCGGTCGGGTGGCGGGTGCACGAGGGGCTCGGCAGCGCGCTGGCCGGCGTGGGCCTCCTGCTGCTCCTGCGGTTCGCGTTCCTGTGGGTCGGCATCTACCTCGGCCTGCTGTTCCGCGGGCAGGGCGGCGTGATGGCGGTGCAGATCCTGGTGTGGCCGTTCGTGTTCCTGTCGAACGCGTTCGTGCCGATCTCGACCATGCCCGGCTGGCTGCAGGCGCTGTCGGCGTGGAACCCGGTGACGGCGACCGTGGCCGCGACGCGCGAGCTGTTCGGCAACCCGACCGTGGCCGCCAGTGGGTGGGCGTCCGACAACGTGGTGCTCCTGGCCGTCGTCTGGCCGATCGTGCTCGTCGCGATCTTCGGCACGCTCGCGGTCCGGCGCTGGGCGCACCTGGGCCGCTGACGGGGTCAGCCGACGTCGCGCCGCCGGAACACCAGGAGCGCGACGCCGGCGACCACCGCGGTGAGCACGAGCAGGTACACCGCGCCCTGCGTCTGCGACAGCACGTGCTCGACGCTCTGGCACGACCGGCCGGACGCCGTCGTCGTGCACTCGAGCGTGAAGTACGTCGCGCCGCCCGAGACCCACGCCGACACGTTGAGGCCCAGCGTCCACGGCTGGAGGTGCTGGACCCAGTTGACCAGGATGGTCTCGACCAGCACCAGCCACCCCAGGACCACGCCGAGCACGGCCGCGGTGTGTCGCGCGAGGAAGCCGAGGGCGGCACCGATCACGGCGGTGACCGGCGTCAGGGCGACGATGCGCAGAGCCACGGCGATCGGGGAGCCCAGGTCGGTCGAGGCTCCGGCGTTGATCGTGTCGAAGTGCCGGTAGGCCGCCCACGACCCGCCGAGGACGATCGCCACGGCGACCAGAGCCACCGGCACGACCGCCAGCGCGGCCGCGACGACCTTGCTCAGGTAGACGCGCACCCGGCGCGGGGCGAACGTGAGCCAGTTGCCGATCGAGCCGGTCGAGAACTCCGCCGAGACGAAGCTCGCCGCCAGCAGCACGGGGGCCAGGACGAACAGCGCGGACACCGACGTGAGCAGCACGACGGTGTCCCGGTCGAAGGTGGGCCTGGCCGGTATCCACTGCGCGAGCTCGGGCGCGGTCATGTCGTCGCACCCGTAGTCGACCATCGCGGGGTCCTCGGCGGTCGCCCTGTCGGTCTCCTCCTGCGCGCGGCAGTCCGCGACGTACTGCTCGCCGTTCTGCTCCCAGTCCGTGAGCGCCTGCTCGTAGTAGACCCGCGCCTGGTCCTGCTCGGCCTGCGACGGCGGGGAGGCGGAGTTCCACGCCGAGACGACGGCGAAGCAGCTGATGACCAGGACGGCGACGACGCCGACCCGGATCAGGGTGCGGGACGCGAACCGATCGAGCTCGACCCGCAGCAACCGGCTCACGACTCCGCCCCCACGTGGTGCGCGGGTCTGGCGTCCCCGGTCGGTGGCGCGTGCGTCCCCGGGCCTCGGCCCGCCGTGAGCTCGAGGAAGACCGACTCCAGGTCGGCGCGCAGAGGCACCAGCTCCTCGACGAACAGCTGGTGTGCCGCGAGCGCCTGCGTGATGTGCGCCGGGGGCACCCCGCCGTCGACCAGGAGGTACCGGCCGTCGGGACGCACCGTCCAGCCCTGCGCGCCGAGCACCTGCTGCGCGCGCTGCGGATCGGCCACGCCCACCCGGACCGTGGCCGCCACCCCGGTGCCGATGAGGTCCGCCACGCGGCCGCTCGCGATGAGCTCGCCGCGCGCGATGATCGAGACGGTGTCGGCCACCTGCTCGACCTCGGCCAGGATGTGGCTGGAGACGAGCACGGTCTTGCCGCGGTCGGCGAGCCCCCGCATCGTGCCGCGGATCTCCCGGATCCCGGCGGGGTCGAGCCCGTTGGTCGGCTCGTCGAAGATGAGCAGGTCCGGGTCCTTGAGCAGCGTGGCGGCGATGGCGAGCCGCTGCTTCATCCCGAGCGAGTAGCCCTTGTAGCGGTCGTCGGCACGGTCCAGCAGACCGACGTCCGAGAGCACCACGTCGACCAGCCGCGTCGGGGCGTCGATGGCCCGGGCCAGCATCGACAGGTTCTTGCGGCCGGAGAAGCTGGGGAAGAACTTGGGCTGCTCGACGATCGCGCCGACGCGGCCGATCACCTCCGGCAGGCGCTGTGGCACCTCCTCGCCGAACAGCGACATGGTCCCGGAGTCCGCGCGGATCAGGCCCAGCAGCATGCGGATCGTGGTCGTCTTGCCGGCGCCGTTCGGGCCGAGGAACCCGTGCACCCCGCCGACCGGGACGTCCAGGTCCAGGCCCCCGACCGCGACCGCTCGCTTGCCGGTCCGGCTGCGGTACGTCTTGCGCAGGCCGCGGGTGGAGATGGCGAGTTCCGTTGACACGTCGGTGTGCCCCTTGACGGTCGGACGCGAGGAACGAGCACAGCGCCCGGTCGCGTGCACCGTAGCGGTTCCCCAGGGACCAGACGGGCAGTTCAGCGCGTCAGCGCGGCGAGCTTGCCCTCCAGCACACCCCGCTCCCGCGCGTTTCCGCACAGCCGGACCGCGAGCTCCAGCTCGCGCCGGGCCTCGTCGGTCCGGCCCAGCCGGGTCAGCAGCTCGCCGCGGACGCTCGGCAGCAGGTGCGATCCCGAGAGCCGATCGGTGGCGACGAGCTCGTCGACCAGGGGCAGCGCCGCCGCCGGCCCCTGCGCCATGGAGACCGCCACCGCCCGGTTGAGCTCCACCACGGGAGACGGTGCCAGGCGGCCGAGCGCCTCGTACAGCAGCACGATCCGGTCCCAGTCGGTCGCAGCCACGGAGGGCGCGACCGCGTGGCACTCGGCGATCGCCGCCTGGGCGCCGTACGCCCCGAGCCCACGGCCCACACGCCCGGCGGTGGCGAGGGCGGCCCGCCCGCGCCGGATCGCCGCGCGGTCCCAGCGCCTGCGGTCCTGCGCCTCGAGCAGCACCGGGGCACCGTCGTCGCGCACCCGCGCCGGGAACCGGGCGGCGGTGAGCTCGAGCAGGGCGAGCAGCCCGTGCACCTCGGCCTCGTCGGGCACCAGCTRCGCCAGYACACGGGTCTGCCGGATCGCCTCGTGGGCCAGGTCGGTCCGGATCCAGTCGGCGCCGGTCGTGGCCGACGAGCCCTCGGTGAACACCAGGTATAGGACGTGGAGCACCGAGCCGAGGCGTGCGCGGCGCTCGTCGGCGGGCGGCACGTCGAACCGCACCTGTGCCGCCGCGAGCGTCTTCTTGGCGCGGGTGATCCGCGCCTGGACCGTGGCGGTGGGCACCAGGAGCGCCCGGGCGATCTCGTCGCTGGTCAGGCCGCCGACCACCCGGAGCGTCATCGTGATCTGGGCCTCCCGCGAGAGCACCGGGTGGCACGCGATGAACATCAGGGCCAGCACGTCGTCGTCGATCCGGTCGGGGTCCCAGTCGTCGTCACCCTCCTCGCCCAGGTCCCGGGCGAGGAGGGCGTACCGCTCGTCGAGTGCCGACCGGCGACGGTAGGCATCGATCGCGCGCCGACGACCCACCGTGAGCAGCCAGCCCGCGGGGTTGCTCGGCACGCCGTCGCGCGGCCACGCCACGAGCGCCGCGGCCAGCGCCTCCTGGGCCAGGTCCTCCGCGAGCGAGAAGTCCCCGGTGAACCGGGCCAGGGTCGCGACGATGCGCGCGGACTCGATCCGCCAGACGGCCTCGACCGCGTCGCGACCCGAGCCGGAGCCGGTCCGAGCTGGCCGCTCCGCTCCCGCCACGGGTTCGCTCGCCTTCCCGCCGGTCAGAGCTGCCCGGTCCGCTCCCGCCACGCGCGCTCCTTCTGGATCCACTCGTTGTCCTGCGGGAACTCCTCGATGGTCGTCACCCGGCGGATCTCGGTCTTCTGGCCGGGGCCCGTCATGGGTGCGCGCTTGGCCCACTCGACGGCCTCCTCCTTGGACGCGACGTCGAGGATCCAGAAGCCGCCGAACAGCTCCTTGGTCTCGCCGTACGGGCCGTCGCTGACGACGGGCGGCTGCGAGGAGAAGTCGATGACGACCCCGTCGGCCGCGTCGTCCAGGCCCTCGGCGGCCACCAGGACGCCGGCGGAGATCATCTCGTCGTTGAACCGACCCATCGCCTCCATGATCTGCTCGAAGTCGACGCTCTGGAACGCCTCGAGCGCCTCGTCGGTCGCGCGCATGATCAGCATGTACTTCACGGTCGTCTCCTGGCTGTGTCGTGGGCCCCCATCGGACCCTCTCACCCGTCAGTCGAGCGGTGGAACCACCGGATCGACATCACGTCCCGACGACTTTCGCGGACAGCCGCTCGACCAGCCGCCAGCGCGACGCGGCGCTCTCGACGAGCTCGAGGCCGGCCGGTTCCAGCAGCAGCAGAGGCCGTCGGCGGTAGTGCTCTCCCGCGTGACGAGGCGTAACGCGCTCGAGCATGCCCTGCACCGCGCGGCCGAAGCCGGCGGACGACTCCACGTGGTCGGCCATCAGCAGCAGGCCGCCCGGGCGCAGCACGCGCGCGAGCTCGGCCAGCACGGCGAGCTCGTCGTCCACGCAGCACAGGGCCAGCGTGCTCACGACGGTGTCGAACGAGGCGTCCGGCAGGTCCAGGTGCGCGGAGTCGGCCTGCAGCAGGCGCACCGGGACGCCGATCGCCGCGGCCCGTGCGGAGGCTGCCCGGAGCATGGCGGCGCTGACGTCGGTGAGCGTGAGGTCGGTGACGCGGTCGGCGTAGTAGGGCAGGTTGGCCCCGGTGCCGACGCCGACCTCGAGAGTCCGGCCCGAGACGCGCTCGGCGATCCACTGCCGCGCCGGCGCGAGCAGCCGGGGTTCGAGGAACGCGGTCGTGCGGTCGTAGGTCGCCGCCTGGCCGTCCCAGTACGCCTCGCTCATCGCTTCGGCCACGTCCACGGGGGACCGTCGAGCAGCCCGGCTCCGTCCACCGAGGTCGCACCGCCTCCCTTGGTGAGCTCGATGGTGGTGGCGCCCGCCGAACGCAGGGCCCGGACCAGGTCCTCGGAGTGGGTGACGACGAGCACCTGCGACCGCTCCGCCGCCGCCGCCGCGATGAGGGCACCCACGGCGGGCATGAGGCTCGGGTGCAGGCTCGACTCCGGCTCGTTGAGGACCAGCAGGTCCGGCGGTCGGGTGGCGTGCGCGGCGGCGACCAGCAGCAGGAACGTGAGCGTGCCGTCGGACAGCTCGGCGGCGGACAGGGGGCGGCGAAGCCCGGGCTGGGTCATGCCGACGCGGCAGACGCCGTCGTCCTCCTCCGTGACCACGAGACGCGAGCCCGGGAACGCCACGTCGACCGACGCCTGCAGCGCATCGGCGTCTCCGACCCGGTCGATCGTCAGCAGCGCCGCGGCGAGGTCGTCGCCGCTGGCGGAGAGCACCGGCGTGAAGGTGGCGATCCCCGGCCGCCGCGCCGGGGACTCGGCGTCGGTCCGCAGGTGGTCGTAGAACCGCCAGCGGCGGGCCTGCTCCCGCAGCGCGAACAGGTCGGGCGTCGCGGCGGGGTCGGCCAGGAGCGCCATGACCGACTCGTGGTCGCCGACGGTGAGCGGGACGGTCGTCCACGCGCCGGAGTCGTCGCGCGTGCGGATCCGCGATCCGGTGCGCTCGGTCAGGACCGTCGACGGCCGCAGCACGGCGCCGGCCCACACGACCTCGGACTTGATCTCGGGGTCGAGCTTGAACGGACCCAGCTGCGGCAGTCCCAGGTCGATCGCGTACGAGAGGTCCTCGGTGGCGATGCCCAGCCGGACCGCGACCGGCCCCTCCGAGCGCCGGCCGGCGTGCATCGCGGACCGCATCCCGCCCTCGCGCGCCAGCGACGAGACGGCACCGTCACGAGCCACCTCGGCGAGCAGGCGGAGTGCCCGGTAGACGCTCGTCTTGCCGCTCCCGTTGGCACCGGTGACCACCGTGAGGTCGTCCAGGCCCAGGACGAGGGAGCGCAGGCTGCGGTACCCCTCGACCGCGAGCGTCCGGATCATGGCGCGACCCTAGCGGCGGGCGCCGACGCTCAGACCGGTTCGAGGAGGACCACGGGGATCACGCGGGACGTCCGCTCCTGGTACCGCGCGTAGTTCGGCAGCGCCTCGACGATCCGCGGCCAGAGCCGGTCGCGCTCGTCCGTCGTCGCCACCCGGGCCAGCATCGGACGGGCGGGGCCGCCGCCGAGCGCGACCTGCACCTGCGGGTGGTCGCGCAGGTTGAGGAACCAGGACGGGTGCTCGTCGTTCCCCCCGGCGGACGCCACGATCACGAGCGTCTCCCCCAGCGTGACCGGCGCGGTCAGCATCGACGATCGAGGCCTGCCCGACCGGCGTCCTGTCGTCACCAGCTCGAGCGACGGCAGACCCACGAGCTCACCGCCGAACCGCCCGCCGGTCAGCCGCAGGAGCGCGCGGTGCAGCCAGCTCAAGGACCGCATGAGGACGGTGCTGGTCATGCCTAGATGAGAGCACGTGTCGCACCGCGGTGCGACGATTCTCGGATGACCCGATTCGTCGTCGACGCCGCTGCCGCCCTGCGGCTCGCGGAGTCGGGCTCTGCGATGCCCGAGAACCACGAGCTGCTCGCCCCGACCCTGCTGCGCTCGCAGGCGCTGTCCGCGATGCACGAGGCCGTCCACCGCGGCGACCTCACGTCCTCGGAGGCCCGCGAGCGGCTCGCGCGACTGAACCGGATGTCCATCCGGCTCCTCGGTGACGGCGTCCTGCGGAACACGGCCTGGAAGATCGCCGACGAGCTCGGCTGGGCGTCCACCTACGCCGCGGAGTACGTCGCCCTGACGCGACTGCAGGCCGACTACCTCGTGACCCTCGACGACGAGCTCGCGCGCACGGTCGCCGGCGTCGTGGCGACCGCACCGTTCGACGCGTTGCTGGACCCCGCCGCATGAACGTGACGCTCAGCCCGTGGTCGACCGACGACGACGAGGCCCTCGCCGCCGCCGTGCGGGACAGTCCCGACCTCGCGGTCCAGCTCGGCGACGAGGCCCTCGGCACGCCCGAGGCCGCCCGCAGCTACATCGAGCGGTACCTCACCCACGACGAGGGGACGATCACGTTCGCGATCCGCGTCGACGGGACGGCGGTCGGCCACGTGGCGCTGAGCCACATCGAGCGCCGGCACGACACCGCGTGGGCCTCGTACTGGGTGTCGGCCAGCCGCCGCGGCCACGGCCTGGCGTCCCGCGCGCTCGCCACGGTCGCCGCCTACGCGTTCGACACCCTCGGCCTGTTCCGGCTCGAGCTCGGGCACCGCGTGAACAACCCCGCGTCCTGCCGGGTGGCCTCCAACGCCGGGTTCTCCGCCGAGGGGATCGAACGCGCGAAGCTCCGGTACGGCAGCGACCGGTACCACGTCGAGACGCACGCGCGGCTGGCCACCGACCCGGCGCCTTCGCTCGTGCTGGTCCCGGTGGTCCCGGTCGCCCGGGAGGCCGAGCCCGTGCGATGACCCTCGCCTCGGGGTGCGACTCGGCGGCATGCTGGTCCCGCAGTCCGAGGCGGCGAACGAGCGGGGTCCGTAGCCTGGACCGGTGGACACGTCTGCAGCCGTGACCGTGGTCGTCGGCCTCGTCGGCGTGGTGGTGGGCGCATGGCTCAGCCACCGGTTCTCCGTGCGGGCGCAGCGGGAGGCGTGGCGTCGCGAGCGGCGGTACGAGCTGTACGTCGAGGCCGTGCCCGTGCTGCAGCGGGCCAGGACAGAGGCGCTCCGGAAGGTGCCGTCCGACAGCTCGGTCTCCGGTGACCTGCGCTTCCTCCTGCTGCGCGTCAAGGTGCTGGGCTCACCCGACGCAGTCACCAAGGTCACTGCGGTGGACCGGCTGCTGTCGACGTCCGCGCCTCCGTGGTACCTGACGAACGAGCAACGCGAGCAGTACCGACGGCCACACCCACTGGGTCACCGTGCTGCCACCGTCCGCGTGGTCGACGAGGCGCTGGTGGCGCTCGAGCGCGACGTGCTGGGCGTCCGGGCACCGGAGGAGCGCTCCGTCCGAGACGGAGAGTGAAGCCCTACGCTCGCTCGCGTGAGCGAGATCGCGCAGCTGCCTGCCGAGCACCCGTGGGCCACCCTCGGCGTCATCGCCGCGATCCTCCTGATCGGCTGGCTACGCCGCCCCCGGGGGGCCGGTCAGCGCCCGACCCGGCCACGCGGGACGCGACCGCGGACCGGGGAGGTCTGGTTCGCCCAGGTGCCGTTCGAGGAGGGCACCGGCAGCAAGGACCGCCCCGTGCTCGTCCTGTCCGTGGTCGGCACGACGTGCGAGGTCGCGAGGTTCACGTCGCAGGACCGCACCGGCCGCCGTGACTACCTCCGGGTCCCGCAGGGGGTGCCCGGGCTGCCGAAGGCGAGCTGGCTGGACCGCCGGCCGATCACGCTCCACCCGTCCGCGTTCCGCCGGTACCTCGGCGAGCCGGGAGAGGCGTTCGTCCACTGGTACCGCGGCTCCGCCGCCGATCTCGGGTGACCTGTTCGTCGGCGTCGACTAGCGTCTCGCCCTTGTGAGCCGGATCGTCGACGTCGTCGTCCCGCGCAGGCTGGGCACCGGGTTCCGGTGGCTGCTCGCCTCGTCGTGGAGCTCCAACCTCGGCGACGGCATCGTCATCGCCGCCGGCCCGCTCCTCGTGGCGTCGCGCACCGAGGACGCGTTCCTCGTCGCGCTCGCGGCCCTGCTCCAGTGGCTGCCGCCGCTGCTGTTCGGCCTGTGGGCCGGCGCGCTCACCGACCGGCTGGACCGGCGTCGGCTCGTGATCCTCGTGGACTCGCTGCGTACCGTCGTCCTGATCCTGCTGGCCGCCGCCGTGGCCTTCGACGTGGCCACCATCGTGCTCGTCCTGGTGGCGATGTTCCTGCTCGGCACCGCGGAGACGTTCGCCGACAACGCCTCGGGCACGATGGTGCCGATGCTGGTCCAGCGCGACGACCTGGCGCTGGCCAACAGCCGCATCCTGGCCGGGTTCGTCACCGTGAACCAGCTCGTCGGCCCGCCCCTCGGGGCGTTCCTGTTCGCGGCCGGACAGGCGTGGCCGTTCGCCGCGGACGCGCTGCTGGTGGCGGCCGGAGCGGTGCTCGTCTCGCGGATCTCGCTGCCCCCGCACCTGACCGAGCCGAGAACCACGCACCTGCGGCACGACATCGCCGAGGGTGTCCGCTGGGTCCGGCACCACGCAGCGGTGCGGACCCTGGTGCTGACCATCCTCATCTTCAACGTGACGTTCGGCGCCGCGTGGTCGGTGCTCGTGCTCTACGCGCGGGAGCAGCTGGGCCTCGGGGCGATCGGGTTCGGGCTCATCACCACGGTCGGGGCCGTCGGCGGGCTGGTCGGGACGGTGTCCTACGGCTGGATCACCCGACGGGTCAGCCTGGCCAACCTCATGCGGATCGGGCTCATCGTGGAGACCCTCACGCACCTCGCGCTGGCGCTCACCACGACCGCCTGGTTCGCGCTGGTGGTCTTCTTCGTGTTCGGTGCGCACGCGTTCGTCTGGGGCACCACCTCCGTGACCATCCGGCAGCGGGCGGTGCCGACCGAGCTCCAGGGGCGGGTCGGGAGCGTGAACCTGGTGGGGGTGTTCGGCGGGCTGGTGGTCGGCGCGGCGATCGGCGGCCTGCTCGCGCAGCGGTACGGGGTGACGGCGCCGTTCTGGTTCGCGTTCGTCGGCTCGGYGATCTTCGTCGTGCTCATCTGGCACCAGCTGCGGCACGTGGCGCACACCGACGAGCTGCACGCGCCCGAACCGGCTTGATCCTTGGATCGAGATCCATCAATATAGGCCCGTGACGAGCATCGCCATGAGCCCCGCGTCCGCGGACCAGGTGGCTCGCTCGCTCAAGGCCCTCGCGGACCCCCTGCGCCTGCGCGCGCTCTCGCTCATCGCCGCCAGCCCGTCCGGCGAGGTCTGCGTCGAGGACGTCAGCGAGCTCACGTCGGTGTCGCAGCCGACCGTCTCCCACCACCTCAAGGTGCTCAAGGACGCGGGCCTGGTCACGGCCGAGCGCCGGGGCACGTGGGTCTGGTACCGGCTCGCGCCGGAGCACCGCGGCGCGGTCCGCACGGTGCTGGAG
>NZ_JBFUHU010000009.1:0-26945 GCF_056402235.1 Cellulomonas sp. P4_B5_2 | reverse complement strand
GGCGGGGTTCGTCCCCTACGACTTCCGGGTGCCGACGGTGGCGCGGTTCAAGGAGCGCATGTGGGACCCCGAGGGCGCCCACGTGATCAGCCCGCGCGTGTTCGGAGTCGGCTGGACGCTGAACGCCGGCCGCATCGTGGAGCTCGTCCGGCAGCGGGTGACCTAGGCAACCGGGCGGTGCCCGCTTAGTCTCGGATGACCGTTCCCGAGCTCCCGGAGGGTCACCCATGGGCACGATCACGACGACCGACGGCACCAAGATCTTCTACAAGGACTGGGGGTCAGGACAGCCGCTCGTCTTCAGCCACGGCTGGCCGCTCTCGGCCGACGACTGGGACACCCAGCTGCTGTTCTTCCTCCAGCACGGCTACCGCGTCATCGCGCACGACCGCCGCGGCCACGGCCGGTCCACGCAGACGAGCGACGGCCACGACATGGACCACTACGCCGACGACCTGGCCGCCCTGACCGAGCACCTCGACCTGCACGACGCCGTCCACATCGGCCACTCCACCGGCGGCGGCGAGGTCGTGCACTACATCGCCCGGCACGGCGAGAGCCGCGTCGCCAAGGCGGTCCTGATCAGCGCGGTGCCGCCGATCATGGTCCAGACCGACGCCAACCCCGGTGGCCTGCCGAAGGCCGTGTTCGACGGGCTGCAGGAGCAGGTGGCCACCAACCGGTCGAACTTCTACCGGGCCCTGGCCGCCACCGAGTTCTACGGCTTCAACCGGCCCGGCCGCGACCCGTCCGAGGCGATCATCGAGAACTGGTGGCGCCAGGGGATGATGGGCGGCGCCAAGGCGCACTACGACGGCATCGTCGCGTTCTCGCAGACCGACTTCACCGAGGACCTGAAGAAGATCACCGTCCCCGTGCTCGTCATGCACGGGGACGACGACCAGGTGGTCCCCTACGCCGACTCCGCACCGCTCTCAGCGCAGCTGCTGCAGAACGGCACCCTGAAGACCTATCCCGGGTTCCCGCACGGTATGCCGACCACCGAGGCCGCGACGATCAACGCGGACCTGCTGGAGTTCCTCCAGTCCTGAGCACGGACGACGAGGGCGGCTGCACGTCTGCACAGCCGCCCTCGTCGTGCGTCAGCGCCGGCCGCGCATCGCGTCCAGGACCACCGTGAACACGTCGGTGTTGTCCTGCGACCGCGCCAGCCGCTCGGCCCCCGGCCCCTCGGCGGTCAGCGGCGTCGCGGCGCCCGTGTGCCCGCTCGTCGTCCAGTCGATCGTGAACTGCAGGTCGCTGTTCGCGATCGGGAACGGCCCGTCCTCGAGACTCTGCAGGACGCCGGGGACGGTGCTCGTCGGGTCGCCCGACTCGTCGCTCGACGAGACGTTCTCGATGGCCAGCCCACCGGTCTCGTGGTCACCGACCACGACGACCAGGGTGCCGGGGTGCGACGCGGCGAACTGCCGGACCAGGGCCACCGTGGCGTCGAGGGCCTGACCGGCCTTCAGGGTGAGCGCGGCGTTGTTGGCGTGCTCCATCTCGTCGATGGCCTCCTCCTCGACCAGGAGGAAGAAGCCCCGCCGGTCCTGGGAGAGCACCTCGAGGGCCTTCGCCGTCATGTCCGTCAGCGGCACCACCGGCGCGTACTCGTCGCCCTGCCCCTCGGGGAACTGCTCGAACATCTCCTCGTTGGCGAACAGCCCGAGGATCTTCTCGGAGTCCGTCGCCGCGAGCTCCGCAGGGGTGCTGACGTAGTCGTAGCCGGCACCCTCGGCCAGCTCGACCAGGTTGCCGATGGTGCTCTTGCTCACCTCCGGACGCGGGTCCGCCGGGTCGTCCGGGTAGGCCCCCGGATCGCCCACGGGGTACCACCAGTCCTCGCCGCCGCCGAGGATGACGTCCGGCTGCGTGACCTCGATGAACTGGCGCGCGATCTCGCTCTGGTCGCCGCGGTCGGGCACGTGCGAGCCGAACGCGGCGGGTGTGGCGTCCGTCACCTGCGCCGTCGACACCAGTCCCGTCGACTTGCGCAGATCGTTCGCGTACTCGAGCAGCGTCTTCACCGGGGTGCCGTCGACATCCACGGACACGGCCCCGTTGTACGTGCGCACGCCCGCGGCGAACGCCGTCGCACCGGCGGCGGAGTCGGTGACCGCCTCCTCCGGGTCCGCCGAGTCGGTGTGCGTCCACCCCGCGTACCGCAGCGAGTCCATCTCCAGCTGGCCGTCCTGACCGACGGTCGCGAGCCGCGTGGCCTCCCTCGCCGCGATGCTCAGGCCGTCGCCGACCATGAAGATCACGTTCTTGGCCACCACGCGGTCGTTGCCGCGTCCGCGGTCGACGCCGTCACCGCCCGTCGCGACCCCGCCCGTCACCAGCCCGGCCGCAAGCACCGCGGCGCCGCCGGCTCCCATCCATGTGCGTCGTGAGCTGAGCATCTCTGCCGTCCCTCGGTCGAACTTCGCTGTTCACCTTGACGTCGGCCGGAGCATCCCCCGTGCCGCCCATCGTTCGACCGAACGGGTGAGAGTGCAACGCGAGTCGGTGAACTCGCAGGTCAGGGCCGCGGCGGGCGGCAGACGACCACCTGGAGATCGCCGCCCTCGAGCGCGACCGGCCCGACGGCGGCGGGGAGCAGGACCGTCTGACCGGACCGCAGCGGCGACGACTCCCCACCCGCCACGACGACTCCGTCGCCCGCGACGACGACGAGCACCGCGAGACCGGCGTCGAGCGCACGCGCACCGGTCCACCGCTCCACCCGGAAGAACGCCGACGCCTCCGGGAGCAGGTCCCCCGACGACGCCGCGGTCGCGCCCCGCAGCCGGGCGATCTCGTCGGCGGTCCAACCGCGCCGGTCCACCGCCGCGAGCGCGACGTCGAACCCCAGCCCGAGGTGCCCGTCGGCGGCCCCGTCGATCTCGAACCCGGACCACTCCAGCAGGATCGACAGGTCGGTCGGCTCCTGGAGCTCGACGACGAACGCACCCTCGCCGATCGCGTGCGGGAGGCCGGCGGGGACCAGCACCGCGTCGCCGGCGTCGAGGTCGAGCACGTGCATCGCGTCGAGCATCGCGTCGGTGTCCTGCGTCCGCACCCAGCCGGCCAGCTCGTCGACGCCGACGTCCCGCGTGAACCCCAGGTGCACGCGGGCGGGCTCGAGCACCACCCACGCCTCGGTCTTGCCGTGCGCGAGCCCGAGGTGCTCGGCGGCGAACGGGACGTCCGGGTGCGCGTGCACCGGCAGACGCTGACCGGCGTCGAGCAGCTTGACCAGCAGGGCCGGGTCGGAGCCGAACGCGGCGACGTGCTCGGCGCCCAGCCAGTCCACCGGGTCGGCGTCGACCGCGTCGCGGAGCAGCCGGCCGTCGGGGAGCACGGTCAGGCCGACCGGTTCCTGCCCGAACACGCAGGTCGCCGATCCCACCCAGTCCTCGGGCTCGTGGCTGGCCGCCGGTCCGGCGCCGCGGAACTGGGCGATCTGACGTCCCCCGGCGTAGAACCGGTCGGCAGGCTGGTTGGCGGGCAGGTAGAGCGGCTTCATCAGAGCCCTTCGATCGCGATGCGGACACCCGTGCGCCAGGTCGCGCCGGGCTCGAGCACGGGGGCGCCGGCGTGCGGCTGGTCCCGCGCCGGGCCGAACAGGGGCGCGTTGGTGGGCTCGACGCCGAGCACGTACGCGCCACGGGCGGGCCAGCTCCAGGTGCACAGCCGGGGCAGTGTCGCGCCGGTCCAGGTGACGACGACGTCGGGGAGCTCCTCGTCGCCGACGAGCGTCGCACGCGCGCCCCGCACGCCGAGGTGCTCGGCGACCACGGGCGCGAGACCGGGCGCCGGCTCCGGGGTGACCAGCGGGTGCCGACCCTCCGGGAGCGGTTCGCGGACCACCCACTCGTCCGCGTCGACGTGCAGGCGCGCACCGGGGCGCAGGAGCGGCGCGCCGAGGTTGACGTGGTAGAGCAGCGGGACGCCGACCGGCTCGTCCCCGACGTTGCGGACGACGTCGCTGACCTCGACCGCCGGGACACCGGTCGTCGCCAGGATCGACCGCTCGACCAGGATGCGTGGACCACCCAGCGAGGTGTGCGCGACCGTGCCCGTCACGCACACCTGCCAGGCGTCCCCCAGCCGCTCCCGCGACCAGTGCACGTCGGTCGCAGGAGTGAGGTGGTGGGTGCCGTGCTGGCCCGACGACCCGCGCGGCTCGCCGATGTTGTCGGGACCGCACGTGGCGAGCAGCCCGCCGAGGAAGCGCGACTCCCAGTCCCTCCCCGGGCCCGGGTCGACGGGGTTCGGGGAGCGCCACGCGACCGGCGTCGAACCCCACCACGTGGCACCGAGGTCGAGGCCACGGTCCGGCAGGACGTCGAACGCGAGGCCTCCGGCCAGCCGCACGGCGATCACGCCACCCCGCACCTCGACGCTCGCGAGCGCCTCCGGCTGGGAGATCCGGCCGTCGTCGGTCAGCTCGGCCCAGGCGGTCATCGCCGGTCCAGCGCTGCGAGGAAGCCGCCGACGAACGAGTCGCCGAGCCCGATCGTCGTCGGCGCCGCGACGTCGCTCAGGTCGAGCGCGGGCACCACGCACGCGTCGGCGCCCAGCAGGTCCGCCACCTCGGCGGCGACCCGCTGCCCCACCGCCGGTGCGGTCATGGCGCGCGTGGCGGCGTAGTCGTCCGCGGTGAACCCGTCCCCCAGCCGGTACCGGGTGCTGGCCATCGTGATCCCCCCGACGAGGGCCGGACGCAGCGCGACCGCCCGCTGCCCGACCGCGAGCGCCCAGTACTTGGTGTGCACCACGAGCGTCGGCGCGGGGACGAGCGCGTGCAGCTCCTCCACGGCCTTCGCCACCGTGGGCGCGTCGAGCAGGTCCACCGGGCGGCCGAGGTAGGCCTGCATCTCGTCCTCGTTCAGGCTGTAGACGTCGGCGGCCCACACCATCTCGTCGCGGACCCGCCGGCTCAGCGCCGGTACGTGGTAGCCCGCGTCCTCGAACACGACGAGGGCGTCCGGCGGGAGCACGCGCATGGCCTCGCGCACCTGCGTCAGGCGGGACTCCAGGGTGGCCGGGTCCTGGATGACGTTGAAGGACGAGAGCAGGAAGACGTCCGCCGTGCGCAGCGCCTCCGGCAGGTCGGCGGCGATGCGCAGCTCGCGGTGTGGCGGGTCGTTGGCGTAGATGATCCGGTTGGGGTGCGGGGCCACCAGCTCGGCGTCACCCACCCGCACCCGCGCCCCGGCGGGGTACTGCACGATCAGGTGCGGGTCGAGGGAGTCGCGCTCGGCGCTCGACACGTAGTCGACCGACGCGGGCAGCAGCCGACGGACGTTGTCGTCGATCGAGACCAGGTGCATCGTGCTCGGCACCCCGAGCACATCCATCGCGATCGCCGCCCGCACGCACGTCCCCCCGAGCGTGACCTCCTTGGTGAAGCGCGCGGCGAGCTCCTCGACGATGTCGGAGGAGGCGACGAACCGCTCTCCCCCGACACCGTCGCGGACGAATGCGAGCAGGCTCCGCACGAGGTCGCGCACCGACTCGACCGGGGCCGCCAGGTCGAGGTCCTCAGGACCGATCCGGTGCTCCGCGGCCAGCTGCTCCAGCACGGCCGCGTCCCAGCGGATCTCGTAGTCCACCGTGCCGCCCATGCCCAGCACGAACCTCGTGCTCATCGGTCGCCTGCTCCTCGTGTCGTGGTCGTGCGGGTGATCAGTACAGGTCGGCCTTGCCGGCCGCGTCGAACAGGTGGATCTTCTGCGCGGCGACCTCCTGCATCGCGGCGATGCACGGCGGCTGGATCGAGTTGGGCTCACGCAGCGAGGTGTCCGCCAGGACCTCCCGCATCTTGTCGTGGTACGCCACCTTGATGTCGCTCGAGATGTTGATCTTGTTGACCCCGAGCTTGACCGACTGACCGATCTCGTCGTCCGGGTTGCCCGAGCCGCCGTGCAGCACCAGCGGGATGGGCAGGAGCGCCTTGATCTCCTGCAGCAGGTCGAGCTTCAGCTGGGGGGTCACGTGCTTCGGGTACAGGCCGTGCGCGGTGCCGATGGCGATCGCGAGGCTGTCCACGCCGGTGCGCTGGACGTACTCGACGGCCTCGGCGGGGTCGGTGAACGCGATCTGGTCGACGAGCACGCCGTCCTCCGCCTGCTCGTCGAGCTTGCCGATGGTGCCCAGCTCGCCCTCGACCGACAGGCCGACCGCGTGCGCGGTGTCGACGACCTTCTTGGTGATCGCGACGTTGTCCTCGAACGGCTGCATCGACGCGTCGATCATGGCCGACGTGAACCCGAGCTGGATCGCCAGGAGCACCTGCTCGTAGGTGCCGCCGTGGTCCCAGTGGATCGCGACCGGCACCGACGACCGGTGCGCGCGCTGGATGAGCGCGGCGAGCGCGTCACCACCGATGTGCGAGACCTCGTCGGGGTGGATCGCCACGATCAGCGGGGCGTTCAGCTTCTCGGAGATCTCGAAGATCCCCTTGCCCATCGCGTAGTCGCTGATGTTGAAGGCGGGGATGGCGAAGTAATTCTCGTTCGCCACCGCGAGCAGGTCTCGGCCGTTCATCAACATGGTGTGTCAACTTTCCTGTGTGTGTGTTTCTGAGGATTGGGGGGTACTAGATCTTCACGGCGCCGGCGGTCATCCCCCCGATGAAGTAGCGCTGGAAGAAGAGGAAGAGGAGCAGCACGGGAATGCACCCGAGAATGCTCATCGCCATCATCTCGTTCCATTCGTACGAGTGCTGGCCCATGAGGAGCTGGATGCCGATGGGAACCGTGCGCATGTCTTCGGTCCTGGTCAGCGTGAGCGMGAACAGGAACTCGTTCCAGCAGATCATGAACGTGTACACGCCGACCGACACCAGACCGGGCACCGAGATGGGCATGAGAATGCGCCACAATGCGGTCAGCGGACCGGCCCCGTCCACCTTGACGGCCTCGTCCAATTCCTTGGGGAGCGTGTTGAAATAGCCCGTCATCATGATGATCGCGTAAGGCAGCGTGAACACCATGTAGGTGAGGATCAGGCCCTGGTAGGTGTTGTAGAGCTTGAGCGCCACGACGAGCCCGAAGTACGGGATCAGCAACGTGATGGGCGGGACGGCCTGGACGGAGACGACGACCACGTTGATGGTCTTCTTGCCCCAGAACTCGTACCGGCTGAACGCGTACGCCGCGTGTACCGCGACGATCAGCGACAGGGCGGTCACCGCGAGCGCGATGACGTAGCTGTTGAAGAAGAACCGCAGCTTGGTCGGGTCGGTGAGGATCGTCGTGTACGCGTCGAACGAGAAGCCGGGCGTGATCAGGCGCGGCGGGAACTCGAAGATCTCCGGGTTCGACTTGAACGAGCTGGAGAGCATCCACACCACGGGCAGCGCCGAGAAGCAGGCGCCGAGGACCAGGGCGGCGACGATCGCCACCTTCTTGCCGGTGTGCTTGGGCGGTGTGCGCAGCGCGGGGCGCTCCGCGGTGACCGCCGGGGTGGCCAGCGTGGTCATCTCAGTCCCTCGCCTTCTGGTGCCGCACGTAGAAGAACGCGAGAACCATCGACATGAGGAGCACGAGGACCGCGGACGCGGAGGCGACGGAGAACTCGTACTCGGTGAACGCGAGCTTGTACGTGAACGTGGAGAGCACCTCGGTGGAGTTGATGGGTCCTCCACCGGTCGTCATCCAGATGAGCGCGAACTGCTGCGTCGTCCAGATGAAGTCCAGGAGCGCCATCGAGATGATGATCGGCTTCAGCTGCGGGAGCGTGACGTTGCGGAACTGCGCCAGTGCGCCCGCGCCGTCGACCTTCGCCGCCTCGTACAGGTCGCGGGGAATGCCCTGCAGGCCGGCCAGCAGCGAGATCATGAAGAACGGGTAGCCCGACCAGATGTTGATGAACGTGACGGCCGCCAGCGCGGTCGACGGGTTGGCCAGCCACTCGGTGTTGCCGTCGGTGATCCCGGTGGTGCCGAGCAGGTAGTTGATGACCCCGTTCGGGCTGAGCAGCAGCCGCCACAGCACCGCCACGATCGCCACCGTGAACAGCCACGGGAGGATGTAGAGCACCCGGAAGAACGCCTTGCTCCGGTTGCCCAGCAGGGGCGAGTTCAGCAGCAGGGCGAACGCCAGGCCGATCACGAAGTGCACGACCACCGACGAGATGGTGAACACGAGCGTGTTGCGCACCGCGGTGAAGAACACCGGGTCGGTGAGCACCTCGACGTAGTTCTCGAAGCCGACGAACGCGGGGTTCTTGTTGGTGATCACCCGGTCGAGCAGCGAGTAGCTGACGACCATGATGATCGGCGTGACCATCAGGATGATCAGGAGGACGCCGGTGGGGCTGAGGAATCCGTAGGGCGTCAGCGTGCGCTTGATCCGGCCGATGGTGCGCGTCCGGGCGGAGTCTGCACCCGGGGGCGGGGCGGCCTTGGTGGGCCGGGCCTCCGCTTCGGGGCTGGTGGTCTGTGACATGGACACGGGGCTCTCTCCCTGAGGGGGTGGGCCGCGCCGGAGGCGTGTCCGGCGCGGCCCGGGTGTTCCGGGCTGGTGGCCTAGAACTCCTCTTCCCACTTGGTCTGGGCCGCGGCAAGCGCGTCCTGCATCGACTGCTGGCCGTCGAGCGCCTTCTGGAACTCCTCGCCGAAGTCGCGCATGAGCTGCTCGGCCACGGGCAGGCCGGTGAACTCGTTGGCCGGGAAGCCCGACTGGTAGATCTCGAACGCGGTGCCGAACAGCTCGTCCTCCTCGACGAAGTCGGGGACGGAGGTCGTGTTGCCGGGGAACGCGTTGGCGATCGACGACAGCTCGCTGTTGGTCTCCTCGCTCATGAGGAACTCGACGAGCTTGAACGCCTCGGCCTTGTGCTCCGAGTTCTCGGCGATGCCGATGCCCCACGAGGCGTAGGGGATGCCGCGCTCGCCGGTGTACCCGTCCTCGGCCGGGATCGCCGAGATGCTGAAGTTCAGGTCCGGGTTGGACTCGCGGATCAGGTTCACGTGGGCGAGCGAGTCGATCATCATGCCGACCCGGCCGTTGCTGAACTCCTCGACCTTGTCCTGCTCCTTCATGGTGAAGGAGCCGGGGGCGATGACGCCGGCGTCCCACAGGTCCTGGATGTAGTCCGTGGCGCTGGTGACGTCCTCGTTGTCCGTGAGTGCGGGCTGGCCGTCCTTGAGCATCGAGCCGCCGGACGCCCACACCCACGACATGACGTCGTTCTGGATCCCGTTGGGAGCCTCGAGCGAGAGCGGGAGCACCCATCCGTGGGCTTCGCCGCTGGTGACCTTGGCCGCGGCGTCCGCGAACTCCGAGCGGTTGGTGGGCGGTGCCGTCACGCCGGCCTGGGCCAGCAGGTCGTCGTTGGTGAACATCGGATAGACGAAGTTCACCACCGGGATCATGTACGTCTTGCCGTCGACCTGGACCTGGCTGGCCAGCTGCGACTCGTCGTAGCCCGCCTCCGACATGACCGCGGACAGGTCGGTGATCGCGCCCTGGTCGGCGAAGTCGCTGACCCACGCGCCGTCGAGGCCGACGACGTCCGACATGGTGCCGGCGGCCGCGCCCGCGACCACCTGCTCCTTGGTGGAGGCGTACGGGCCTGACAGCAGGTCGACCGTGATGCCGGGGTTCTCGGCCTCGAACTTGTCCATCAGCTCGCGGAAGGCGCCGTCGGGGAGCTCGGGCTCCCACCACTGCGAGAACTCGAGAGTGACGTCACCCCCCGAGTCGCCGTCGCCGTCCGAGCTGGACCCGCCGCCCCCTGAGCAGGCCGCGAGCGCGAGTGCCGTAACACCGGTGAGTGCAATGAAGCGTCCAACGTGAGCGCCCTTGCTCATGACTCYCCCCATCCTCGGAATCTGCCGCTTCGTGCGACTGTCTGCGCACTTCTGCGTGTTTCCGCCAACGTAGACCCGTGGATCTGCGTCGTCAAGCCGTGCTTGCGACTCGCAACCACTCCGTGACCTGAGGGCCGAGCGTGCCTCGGCACGAGATCTACCTGCTGGTTCGCATCTGAACTGGGCAGACGTCTGATAGAGGACGCCTGTACCCCGCTCGTGCGGGCCTGCGAGTTCTCGCACAAACCCGCAAACGTGTGCTTCAGTACTCCCATGTCAGCGACCACCGACGGCACGTCACGGCGCCTCCCCGCGGGCCGCAAGGCCGACCTCGCGGCGTACGTCGCCGAGCAGGGACAGGTGACCGTCGCCAACCTCGCCGAGCGGTTCGACGTCTCCGCCGACACCATCCGGCGCGACCTCGACGCCCTCGACGCCGACGGTGTCCTCATCCGCACGCACGGCGGCGCGATCAGCCCGCAGGCCGTCCCCCGCCCGGACACCGGCGTGGATGTCCGCCTGCGCCTGCAGACGTCGGCGAAGGACCAGATCGGCGCGCTGGCCGCGGGCCTGGTGCGCGACGGGGCCGCGCTCATGATCAATGCCGGCACGACGACGCTGGCGGTCGCGCGCCACCTCTCCGAGCACCGGGATCTCACGGTCGCGACCAACTCGCTGCGCATRCCGACCGAGATCAACCCGCTCGCGTTCCGCGACCTCTACGTGTTCGGTGGCGTCGTCCGGCTSAGCGCGCAGGGCACCATCGGCGCCGTCGCGTTCCCCACCGAGAGCGGCGCGGACCGCGACATCCGCTGCGATCTCGCGCTCATCGGCGTCGGGGCGGTCAGCGCCGACGCGGGCTACTCCACCAGCAACCTCGGCGAGGCCGCGATGATGAGCGCGATGATGGACCGGTCCGCCAAGGTCGCCGTCCTCGCCGACTCCAGCAAGTTCGGCCGCCGGCTGTTCGCGCAGATCGCCGAGCTGGGCCGCGCGGACTACCTGGTGACCGACGCTCCCCCGCCGCAGGACCTCGCAGCCGCGCTGGAGTCCGCAGGAGTCGAGGTCGTCATGCCGGCCGACGCCGGCTGAGCCGCTCCGCCTCGGGAGCAGCGGGCCGCGGCGGCGCGCTCGACCCGCGCGCGACCAGCTCCGTCGGCAGGTGCACGTGACCGATCGTCGGCGGATCGGCGCCGAGGAGACGCAGCAGGAGCAGGACCGCCTCGGCGCCCATCCGGCGCAGGGGCTGGCTCACTGTCGTGAGCGGAGGGTGTGTCTGGCCCGCTTCCGGGATGTCGTCGTAACCGACGACGGAGAGCTCGTCGGGGRCGCGGACCCCGAGGCGGGCCGCCGCGTCCATCACTCCGAGCGCCGACAGGTCGTTGGCTGCGAAGATGGCGGTCGGTGGTCGTCGCGCGGACAGCATCCGGATCGCCGGTCCGACGGCCAGCTCCCGTCGGAACCCGCCGACCGCCACCAGCCGAGGATCGACCTCGATCCCCGCGCCGGCCATCGCGGACCGGAAGCCCGCCTCGCGCAGCCGCGACGACGCGACCTCGGGGCTCCCGCCCAGGAACCCGACGCGCTCGTGGCCGAGCGCAACGAGATGTCTCGTGGCGCGGACCGCCCCGGCGAAGCTGTCGGAGTCGACCGTCGCCATGCCCTCGGGCCGCGCGTGGTGCTCGATGGCCACCACCGGGATGTGGCGTCGCGGGTCGGGCATCGTCGGCGCGACGATGATCAGGCCGTCGATCAGCGTGCTCCCCAGCGCGGAGATTCCCCGCTGCTCCCAGCCAGGCACGAATGGCGACCGTGGCCGGCTGGTGAGGGCGAGCAACCCGTACTCCGTGGTGGCCAACGCCGCGGAGGCGCCCTGAAGGATCTCGCAGCTGAAGGAGTCGAACTCCGCGACCAGCAGCCCGACGACGCCGGCACGGGCGGAACGCAGGGACCTCGCGGCGAGGCTCGGCTCGAACTCGAGACGCCGCATCACCTGACGCACCCGGACCGCGGTCGACGTGGACACCCCCGCGCGGTCGTTGAGCACCCGCGAGACCGTCGTGATCGAGACACCGGACTGCCGCGCGACGTCATTGATGGTGGCCCTCACGTGCGCACCGACCGGAGCGCCGGGGCCCGCGCGATCACCGGCGGTCGATGCGGACGCGCACCTGCCGTGGGTCCGCCGTGGTGACCCGGTGCACGTCGCCGGTGAGCTCGACCGCCGCCTCGGTCTCGCGCACCTCGCACGACGCGCCGACCCACAGCTCGACGACCCCGGGCTCGACGGCCCGGACCAGGTCACGCCCGCTGAACGCCAGCCGCTGCGTGGGCACCGAGAGCCGGACCACCGCCGTCTCGCCCGGATCCAGCTCGAGCCGCGCGTACCCCAGCAGCTGCGCGACCGGTCGCGTGATCGACGCGACGGGGTCGTGGCCGTAGAGCTGGACGACATCCGCACCCGCCCGGTCACCGGTGTTGGTCACGCGGACGCTGACCTCGATCATGCCGTCGGTGGCGACAGGCGCCGCGACCGTCAGGTCCTGGTGCACGAACGTGGTGTACGAGAGGCCGAAACCGAACGGGCGGGCGGGCGTGGGGTCGAGGTTCGAGACCGACGACAAGGCGCCCAGCGGCGGGTGCAGGTAGGAGTACGGCTGGGTGTCGCCCGAGCGCGGGATGCTGACCGGAAGCCGACCCGACGGGTTGACCCGCCCGCTGAGGACGCCCGCGATGGCCGCCCCGCCCTCCTCGCCCGGGAAGAAGGCCTGCACCACGGCCGCGCAGGAGTCGAGGGCCCACCCCACGGCGTACGGGCGACCGGTCACCAGCACGAGGACGACGGGCGTACCAGTCTGCAGCACGGCCTCGACCAGCTCTCGCTGCACGCCGGGCAGCTCGAGGTCGTCCGCGTCGCAGCCCTCTCCCGACGTGCCACGCCCGAAGAGCCCCGCACGGTCGCCCACCACCACGACGGCGACGTCCGCGTCGCGCGCAGCCGCCACGGCGTCCGGGATGCCCGTGCGGTCGGGTCCGTCCACCGTGCACCCCTCGGCGAACACGACGTGGGTGCTCGGCCGCTCGGTGCGCAGGGCGTCCAGGACGGTAGGCACGTCGATGCCGAGCTGCACCTCGGGGTGATGGACCAGGACGTGGTTGGCGAACGAGTAGCAGCCGAACAGTGCCGTCGCACGGTCGGCGTTCGGGCCGATCACCGCCAGGCGGGCGGTCGGCGCAAGCGGGAGCGTGCCGTCGTTCGAGAGCAGGATCACGCCCTCCTGGGCGATCCGTGCGGCGAGCGCGCGGTGCTCGACCGGGTCGAGGGTCCCCGGGTCGGGCTCCGGCTCGTCGAACCGCGAGTCGAGGAGCCCGAGCTCGGCCTTCTGCCGCAGCACGCGCACGACGGCGCGGTCGACGAGGGCCTCGTCGACGACTCCGGCGCGCACGGCGACCTCCAGCGGCGCGAGGTAGGCATTGCCCGTGGGCAGCTCGACGTCGACGCCAGCGGTCAGTGCCTGCGCGGCCGCGTCCCCGAGATCGGCCGCCACGCCGTGGAGAGACTGGAGGAACGCCACACCGAAGTAGTCGGCGACCACGACGCCGTCGAACCCCCAGCGCTCCCGCAGGATGCCTGTCAGCAGGGCCGAGTCGGCGGCGGCGGGCAGGCCGTCGACCTCGGCGTACGAGTGCATGACCGATCGGGCGCCGCCGTCCAGGACCGCCATCTCGAACGGCGGCAGCAGGACGTCGGCGACCTCGCGGGGACCGGCGTGCACCGGGGCCAGGTTGCGGCCGGCGCGGGATGCCGAGTACCCGACGAAGTGCTTGAGCGTCGCGACGACTCCCGCGTCCTGCAGGCCCTGGACGTAGCCGGTCGCCACCGACCCGACGAGATAGGGGTCCTCACCGATGCACTCCTCGACGCGACCCCAGCGCGCGTCGCGAACGACGTCGAGTACCGGGGCGAGCCCCTGATGGACGCCGAGCGACCGCATGGACGCCCCGATCGCTCGTCCCATCTCGCGCACGAGGTCGGGGTCGAACGACGCCCCCCACATGAGGGGAGCCGGGAACGTCGTGGCCCGCCACGCCGCCAACCCCGTCAGGCACTCCTCGTGCACGACCGCGGGGATGCCGGTCCGTGTGTGCTCGACGAGCCAGCGCTGCCGCTCGCGCAGCGATCGCGCGGCAGCAACGGGCTCCACGGGTGCCGTGCCGTAGAACCGCGTGATCTGCCCGATGCCGTGACGGGCGAACTCCTCGAACGGCGGGGAGTCGTCGACCATCGCCGCCTGCATCGGCGCGACGCCCTCGCCCGAGCCGGCATCGACCCAGACACCGACGAGCTGCGCCAGCTTCTCCTCGAGCGTCATCCCCGCGAGCAGCGCCACGGCACGGTCCGTCGCGTCCTGCACCTGAGTCGTCATCGTCTCTCGTCCGATCTCGTCGTCAGTGGCTCTCGCGGGCCCCGCGCGCGCCCGGGTACCAGTCCTCGAGCTGGTTCTCCGTCACGGCGATGAACACGTCGTCCGGCCGGACGCCCTCCGCCTCGAGGTGCCTGGCGACGGCCTCGTACATGGCCCGCTTCTGCGCGACGCCGTACATGCGGACCATGAGGATGCGGATGTAGACGACGTCGCGGCGCTCGCCCCCGAGGTAGTGGGGGTCGGCGATGATGCCGTCGGCCGGCAGCGGGTGGATCACCTGGAACCGGTCCTCGACGTCCATGCCCAGACCCTCGACGAGCCCGGCGTTGACGGCGTCGGCGTAGGCCCGCCGCGTGGCGGCCGGGACGGTGTCCGCGACCTCGATCGTGACGAGCGGCATCAGACCCAGACCTCCTTGGCGACGCGGACGTCCGCGCCGGTACGTGCGGACTCTTCGATGGCCAGGCCCAGCGCGTGGTCCTGGCAGGCTTGCGCGAGCGGGTAGGGCGCGGACCCCTCACCCCGGACCCATCGACCCATCGCCGCCAGGTGGCTGGCGACCGCGATGTCGTCCTCGGAGAGCCGGGTGCCGACCCAGGGGTTCGTGTAGACGACGCGTCCGTCGAACGAGGCGTGCACGACGTCGTTGCCCTCGAGGTTCATGTCCACACCGGTGCGGCGGTAGACGATCGGCGAGGTGACCGGCCCGGCCGGGGTGAGCCGTGTGACGGTGTCGTCGACGATCTCGCCGAGAGAGCCACGCACGACGATCCGGCGGCTGCGCAGCGGGTTCCACCACTGGTTGTCGACGAAGTCGTACAGGCCCATACGCCCGTCGCCGAAGTCCAGCGTCGCGATCGTCGTGGTCCGGGGCGAAGGCTGCGGATCGGTGACCCAGCCGTCGAAGGTCAGCGGGTCCACCAGCGGCGCCTGGAACGTGCGTGCCGTGACCGTCGTGTCGTCCATGTCGACGTCCAGGAACGCCCGCACCAGCGAGACCGCGTGGTAGAGGTGCGTGGAGGCGATCTCCACCGACGTCGCGGCGCCGATCACCCCCTCTCGCACGACGGCGAGCCGGGACGCGTGGCCGGGCATGAGCGCGTACTGCTCCCCCACCTGCACCAGCCCGGACTCGCCGACGTCCTGCCACAGCGAGCGCAGACCCTCCAGGTCGGGGGCCGGCGGCGTCTCCGCCAGGACGTCCACCCCGGCGGCGACGAGCTCGCGCACCACGTCCGGCATCGCCGGCCACGACACGGCTGCCACGACGAACTCCGGCTCGAGCGCCAGCACGTCGGAGATGCTCTGCACACTGGGTACACCCCACCGCGCCGTGATGCGCTCCCCCTCGGCCGCCGACTGCGTGACGACACCCACCACCTGCAGCCGGTCCGGGGCCGCCTGAGCGACCCGGAGGTGGAACTCGGAGCGCCAACCGCTCCCGATGACGGCAAATCTCACTGGATCGTGCACCAGACGTACTTCCTCTCGACTGTCCTGTGCGCCGCCGGGACCCGGCGGCGTCGTGCGGCGACCGACCAGCGGTCAGACCTGGCTCATCCCGCCGTCGACCACCAGCTCGGCGCCGGCGACGTAGCTCGACTCGTCCGAGGCGAGGAACAGCACCGCCGCCGCGACCTCCTCGGGGCGCCCGACCCGACCGACCGGGATCATCGCGACGACGTCACGCTCGACGTCCTCGCTGCCCCCGGTGAACTGGGCGAACCCGGCGGTCGCGGTCGGACCCGGACTGATCGCGTTGGCGCGGATGCGCCGCGTGCGCAGCTCCGCGGTCACGGTCCTGGCGAGCGATCGCACCGCAGCCTTGGTCGCGTTGTAGACCGCATGGCCGGGGCCACCGTTGTGTCCCGCGATCGACGACGTGAGCACGATCGTGCCGCCGTCGCGCATCAGGGGGACGACCTTCTGCACGGTGAAGAACGTGCCGCGGAAGTTCAGGTCGGCGACGGTGTCGAACGCTTCGGCGGACGTCTCCGCGACGTCGGTGGGGACGACGTCGCGGCCGGCGTTGGCCACGAGCACATCCACCGGCCGGCCCGCGGCCCGCAGCAGCCCCGCCAGGACGTCGAGGTCGGCGAGGTTGCTCGCATCGCCTCGGACGCCCGTGACGCGCGGCCCCAGGTCGGCCACGGTGTCGTCGATCTGCTCCTGGGACGGCGACGTGACCACCACGTCGGCCCCCTCGGCCACGAACCGCGCGGCCACCGCGCGCCCGATCCCGGCCGTCCCCGCGGTGACGACCGCGAGCCGACCGTCCAGCTGTCCGGTTCCGTGCGTCATCGCGAGGTCCTCCGTGGTCGGGGTGTCTGTCGGTCCGGGTCCGTTCACTTCAGGGCCCCCGCCGCCAGGCCGCGCTCGAAGTACTTCTGCAGGAGCAGGTACGCCACGATCACGGGCACGGCGGTGATCACCGCGGCGGCGAGCACGCCCGTCTGGTCGTTCGTGTACTGGCTCGTGAAGAACGACGGCAGCAGGGTGACCACCTGCTTGTCCGGGTCGTTGAGCATCAGCATCGGCAGCAGGTAGGCGTTCCACGCGTTGATGAGCGTGAGCACCACGATCGCGGCGGCGATCGGACGGGTCAGCGGGAGCACGATGCTCCAGAACACCTGCCGGATGTTCGCGCCGTCGACGCGGGCGGCCTCCATGAGCTCGTTGGGCACGCCCGCCAGGAAGTTGCGCGCCAGCAGGACGGTGAAGGGCACCTGCAACGCCGCCAGAGGCAGGATCACCGCGATGAGCTCGTTGTACATGTCGAACGTCGAGGCGGTGACGAACAGCGGCGTGAGCAGCACGGCCTCCGGCATGGTCAGAGCGGCGACGAGGATCCAGAACCAGATCTCCTTGCCCGCGATCCGCAGCTTGGCGAAGCCGAACGCGGCGAGCATGGTGCAGACGTAGACGATGGCGATCGTTGCGGCCGCGATGAGGATGCTGTTCCGGAAGTACGTCCCGACGACCCCCGTGGCGAACACCTTCTGGTAGTTGCCGATACCGCGGCCGGCCAGCGACCCCGCGACCATCGCGACCAGGGGCGCGAGGAACGGCAGGACGAGGACGGTGGCGATCAGCTGCAGCACGATGCGGGTGCTGCGACGGCGTGTGTCGAACACGGCGCTATCTCCCTTCGGCGCGGCGGTTGCGGATGCTCATGAGCACGCCTCCGCCGATGGCGAGGACCAGGAGGGCGACGGAGATCGCGGCCGCGTAGCCGAAGTGCTTCTCCTGCACCATCGTCTGGTAGATGTACGTGCCCAGGAACTCGGTCCCGTGGTTCGGTCCGCCCTTGGTGACCAGGTACGGGACGTCGAAGGTCTTGAGCGCGCCGATCAGCCCGAGCATCGCCAGCGCGGCCGTCGTGCCCTTGCACATCGGCCACACGATCGAGCGCAGGGTGCGGACGGCCCCGGCCCCGTCGATCCGTGCGGCCTCGAGGACCTCAGGGTCGATCTGCCCCATCGCGGCGTAGAAGAGGATGAACGTCAGACCGGTCCACTGCCAGATCGTGATCGCCATCACGACGGCCATCGCGGTCCCCGGCTCCGCGAGCCACGGCCTGGCGAGCGCGTCCAGCCCGAGGTGGTCGAGGAGCCAGTTGAACTGGCCGTCGGCGTCGAAGACCTGCCGGAACACCGGCGCCATGGTGGCGGGGGCCAAGACGGTCGGCACGAAGATGAGGACCTTGTAGACCGCCCCCAGCCGCAGGCGCGAGTGCAGCAGCGCGGCGAACACGAACCCGAGCAGCGTCTGCACCGTGAACGTGATGACGAAGAAGTAGGCCGTGTGCCAGATGGCTCGCCAGAACACGGGATCGGCGACCATCTGGGTGTAGTTGCTCGCCCCCACGTGCTCGGGGGTGCTCAGGATGAAGCCGTTCCAGTCCAGCGTGGAGACGTACCCGGTGTACCCGATGGAGAAGTAGACGAGGCCCACGACCAGGACGACCGCGGGCAGGATCCACGGAAGCCCGGGTGCCTGCATGTGACGCTTCCTGGGAGCCCCGCCCCCGCCCCCGCCGGGGCGGCCGGTCGTGGAGACCGGCCTCCCCGACGGGAGCTGCGTCGTCGTTGCTGCGTTCATGGCTGCCTACGACCGTCCCTGCCGGGTGGCCGTCGCGGTGCGGGTGCTCACTTCTCCTGCTCCTGCACGCCCTGCGGGATCGCCAGCGCGTCCTCGGAGGTCATCGACCCCGACGCCACGCCGATCAAGGCGTCGCGCAGCGCGCTGTTGAGGTCGGCGCTCACCGTCGCGAACCGGGGCTCGCTCGCGGCGCCGGCCGCCTCGGTGTAGGCCTGCAGCGCGTCGCGCTGGGAGGCCGGGTCGACCAGGTCGATCGTGTCCCACGCCGGGGTGATTCCCTTGAGCGCCGGGATGTCGTTCAGGGTGTTGGCGACGGCCTGCTGCCCGACCGTGCTGGTCGTCAGCCACAGGGCGAAGGTCGTCGCTGCTGCCTGCTCGTCCGAGCGGGCGCTCACGGCGAGGCCGTAGTCGGCGTCCCCGAACATCGATCCGGTGTGCCCCGTGCCCGCCAGGTCAGGGAACTCGATCGGCGTCATGGTGATGGGCGTCGGGCTTCCGACACCGGCCGCCTCCATCGCGGCGACCATGCTGTCCTTGACGGCGTACTGGGTGTACCAGGTGCCCATCATGACCATCGCGTACTCGCCCGACATGAAGGCGTTGTTGGCGTCCGGGTACTGCTGCAGGCCGACGGCGCCCTCCTGCATGATCCCGTCGTCGAAGASGCCCTTCCACAGGTCCATCGCCGTCACGAGCTCCGGATCGGTCCAGGCGATCTCACCCTGGGTCGCCTTGATGTACGAGCCCGGGTCGACGTTGTTCGCGATCGCCTGGAACGTGTCCATGTCGAACGCCCACTGGCCGGCGCCCTGGACGAAGCAGCCCTGGCCGTTCGACTCGAGCGTCGCGCAGACGTCCTTCCACTCGGCGAGCGTGGTCGGCGCGGCGAGTCCGAACTGGTCGAAGATGCCCTGGTTGATCCAGAGGCCGCCCGAGTACACGGCTCCCGCGGACAGTGCCACCAGCTTGTCGCCGACCGTGAGGCCGTCGACGCCCGCGGGTGCGAGCTTGTCCCGCCAGTCGCTGCCGAGCGCTCCCTCGACCGCGGAGGTGAGGTCGATCGCGCCACCCTCGTAGGTCTGGACGCCGCCGTTCGCGGAGCCGGGGGCGAGGTTGAAGACGTCCGGTCCGTCGCTCGAGGTGATCGCGGGGCTCAGCACCGAGTCGTAGGAGTCGATCGGCTTCGAGACGAACTCGACGTTGATGTCGGGGTACTCCTCGTTGAACGCCGCGATGAGCTTGTCGGCGTTGGTCTTGTCCGGGGTCCAGCCCCACCAGGTGATGTCACCCGAGGTGGCCGAGCCGGGCGCGCTTGCTGCGTCGGGGCTGCCCGAGCACGCGCTGAGGCCCACGAGGGCGAGGCCGAGCGCGGCGGCGACCGCGATGCGGCGGCCTCGTAGCGTCGTCGTTGACGTCCGCATGACTGTTCTCCAGTTCTGCTCGTCCTCGGTGGACGGGCGTGTGGGGGTGGTGATCGAGACCTGGGCGTCCGGGGCCCTCAGCAGCGGCTCGGCCGCTGGTGCCGGGTGTGTCTCGACGAGCTGCACGCCGCGTCCCTGACCCACCACGTCCACCTGCCCTCGTCGTCGAGTGCGAAAGTTTCTAGCAACTTTCGTTTGCGCTTACGATAGGTCGTGGACGCGCACTCGTCAACGTGCGGGCAGGACAGGACGGGGATCGGGATGAGCGGCAAGGCAGTGACGATCGCGGACGTGGCCGCGGCGGCAGGCGTCTCGGTGCCGACGGTGTCCAAGGTCCTCAACGGCCGGAAGGGCGTCTCGGTGGCGACCCGGCGGGAGGTCGAGCGGCTCCTCGTCGAGCACGGGTACGAGCGCAGGGAGCGGCAGAGCCAGGGCAGCGGGCTGGTCGACTTCGTGATCAGCGGGCTCGAGACCCAGTGGGCGACTGCGCTCCTGCGAGGAGCACAGGCCGAGGCCGCGCGCTGGGGTGCCGACCTCGTCGTCACCACGACGCACGGGAATCCCGTCGGCACTCCCGACTGGCTCGACCACCTCGCCGAGCGGGGGTCCGACGGCGTCGTGCTCGTCGTGTCGGAGCTGCTCCCGGCCGGCCGGGACGAGCTGGCCCGCCTGCGGATGCCGGTCGTGCTCGTCGACCCTGTCGGAACCGGGGACCCGTCGCTGGCGACCGTCGCGGCGACCGACTGGGCGGGTGGCCGCGACGCCACCGAGCACCTGATCGCGCTGGGGCACCGCCGCATCGGGATGATCACCGGCCCGATCGAGCAGGTCTGCCACCGGGACCGCCTCGACGGGTACCGGGCGGCGCTGCAGCACGCGGGCATCGACTTCGACCCCGCGCTCGTCCGGCACGGGGACTCGCTGGTCGAGGGTGGGCGCACCCGGTCCCGTGAGCTGCTGGACCTCGCCGACCCGCCGACGGCGATCCTCTCCGGCTCGGACGAGCAGGCCTACGGCGTCTACCAGACGGCCCGCGCCCGCGGCATCCAGATCCCGGAGGACCTCTCCGTCGTCGGGTTCGACGACGTGGAGCTGTGTCAGTGGGTCTCGCCGCAGCTGACGACCGTGCGGCAGCCACTCGCCGAGATGGCGCGCGAGGCGACGCGGATGGTGATCGAGATGTCGCGCGACGGGTCGTCGCCGACGCGCCGGCTCGAGCTGGCCACGTCCGTCATCGAGCGGGAGTCGACGGCGCCTCCGCGCGCGACCGCGTAGGCGCGGGCGCCCGGCACCACCTCGTCAGCGGTCCACCACGAGCGGCAGCACCTCGTCCACCAGCAGCCGGTCGACGGCGTCGGCCTGCTCGAACGCCACCGCGTGCGCGGCGTCCTGGAACGTGACGAGCCGCTTCGTCGGCGCCTCCAGCGCCGCGTACCACTCGAGGGCGAGGTCGCGCCGGCCGTCCAGCTCCGCAGCCCCGTCGAGCACGAACACCGGGACCTCCAGCCGCGGCACCTCTCGGCGCAGGTCCAGGCCCTGGATCTGCGGGTACATCACCGCGAAGGTGTCCATCAACCCCCGGAGCACGTCCACCTTGTCGACGAGCGTGTACTCGACGCCCTTGACACCGAACGCGTCCAGCCGGGAGGCGTCGCCGCGTGCCACGTAGCCCTCGGACGGCATGTACGACCCGTAGAGGTACTCGTAGGCGAGCATGACGTCGGCGTTCGCCCAGGGCAGGTCGGCGTAGGGCGGCTCCCCGATCCGCTCGGTCAGGTCCGCGACCGCCTGGTCGTCGGTCCGCTCCGCGTACGCGACGAGGTCGCGGTAGATCCGCCGGTCCGTCTCGGTGACGTCGACCATCTGACCGCTGCCGAGGTAGGCGTGGAACAGGTCGGGCCGCCGCTCGACCGCCAGGACGCCGAGGATCGTGCCCCAGGACTCTCCCATGAGGATGACCTTGTCCTCGTCGAACCGCGCTCGGAGGTACAGGGTGAGGTCGATGACGTCGGCGACCGCCCGGTCGAGCGTGGCCTCCTCGGTGGGCAGGAGCGCGGCATAGGACGTGCCGTTGCCCCGCTGGTCGAAGGTCGCGAACACCACGTCGTCGACCCAGGGCTCGGACAGGGCCCGGGCCAGCGCGAGGTCGGACTGCCCGGGACCGCCGGACAGGTACAGCAGCACCGGGGCATCGGGGTCGGCGGCCCGGACCATCACCGTGTGGGGATCGCCGCCGAGGGCGACCGTGTCGAGCGTCGCGATGCTTCCAGGCACGATCTCGCCGCCGGCGTCGCGTACCGGCGGGGTGCCGGCGGGCAGCGCCACGACGACGGCCAGCCCRAGAGTGAGCACCCCGACCACCGCGGTGCCGAGCCTGCCGTCCCGCCGTCGCGTCCTGCCTGCTCCGACGCGTGCGCCGAGGATCATCGGCAGGACGAGCAGCAGCGCGGTGACCCCTCGGCCGAGGACGAGCGCAGCCAGGCCCCACATCGAGTCGATCCGGACGTCGTGCACGGTGGGGAGCAGCACGTCGCTGCGGGCGATCTCGATCGCAGCGACGTGCACGACGGCCAGCGGGACGACGACCCACGCGGAGCGGACGACGAGCCCGCCGACGAGGCCCAGTCCGGCGCCGGTCGCCATGACGACCAGGGCGCCGAGCGCGGACACGGGACCGAGCGGTGCGACCTGGCCGGTCAGCAACCCGGTCAGGGCGGCCAGCACGAGCACGCCCGCGAGCGGTGCCCAGCGCCGGACCCCCGTCCTCGGCAGCGGGCCGCCGGTCGACTCCGCGCGGACGGGGTTCATCGTGCTGGCCATGATCGCCTCCGCGGCCCCGGCCGGCTCGTGTGCGGGCCTCGCTGCCCGGCATCGACGCGCCGACCGGTCCCCTTCCAGCCTGCTCAGCAGCATCGCCCGTACCAGGGTCGGTGGTCCCGAGTCGATCGGCGATGACGTGGTGACGCGACGCGGCGGAACATCCCGCAGGTGCACGCGCCTCAGTCGTGCACCGCGCGGCGCAGCACCTCCTGCGCGTGCTTGAGCACCGGGCCGTCGACCAGCTGCCCCTCCCACCGGAACGCCCCGTGCTGCCCGATCGCGGCGGCGAGCACGGCACGCGCCCGCTCGACCTCGGCCACACCGGGCCGGTAGGCGGCCCGGACCACCTCGACCTGCGACGGGTGGATGCACGCCGTGGCGGTGAACCCGCAGGCCGCGGCGTCGGCCGCCTCCGCCGCGAGCCCGTCGACGTCGTCGATGTCCAGGTGCACCGCGTCGATGGCTGCCTTCCCGAACGCGCCGGCTGCCAGCAGCACGGCGGAACGCGCGTGCATCGCCACGTCGCGGTACGCCCCGGACGGTCCCCGGCTGGACGTCCCGCCCAGCGACGCGACAAGGTCCTCGGCACCCCACATGAGCCCGACGACGTTCGGCTCGGCTGCGATCGACGCCACATTGACCACGCCGGCCGCGGTCTCGATGAGCGCGACGACCTCGTAGCCCGCGAGCGCGCGGACGTCGTCTGCGGACGAGGTCTTGGCCAGCATCACGGCGCGGTACGGCGTCTGCGCCAGCGCGCGCAGGTCGTCGTCGAGGTCGGGAGCGGGGTTCACGCGGACGATCGTGCGCGCGGGGTCCAGCGGGACGGTGGCGAGCAGGGATCGCGCGGACGCCTTGGCGTCGGGGTTGACCGCGTCCTCCAGGTCGAGGATCACGGAGTCGGCGCGGGCCGCGGCCTTCTCGTACCGGTCGGGACGGTCCGCCGGACAGAAGAGCAGCGCAGGGCCTCTCACGGGCGGCACCAGAACAGGACGGAGCGTGTCGCGACGGCGACGACGACGTCGTCCTGGTTCACGCCGGTGTGCTCGAGCGTGACGACACCCTGTCCGGGGCGCGACGACGAGAGCCGCTTGTCCGTCACCACCGTCGACGAGTAGAGCGTGTCGCCATGGAACAGCGGGTGCGGGAACCGGACGTCGGTGAACCCGAGGTTCGCGACGATCGTCCCCTGGGTCAGCTGCGCCACGGAGCTCCCGACCAGCACGGCCAGCGTCATCATCGAGTTCACCAGCCGCTGCCCGAACGGCTGCTCCGCGGACCACGCGGCGTCGAGGTGGAGCGCCTGCGGGTTCATGGTCAGCGTCGAGAACAGGACGTTGTCGGCCTCGGTCATCGTGCGTCCGGGGCGGTGCACGTACCGGACGTCGAGCTCGAGCTCGTCGTAGTACAGCCCCCGCTGCTCCACGTCGCGCGTCATCGAGGCGCCCCCGAGAAGGTGCCCGTCGAGAAGCCCAGCTCGCGCGCGATCACCATGAGCTGCACCTGCGTGGTGCCCTCCCCGATCTCCAGGATCTTCGAGTCGCGGTAGTGCCGGGCCACCGGGTTCTCGTTCATCACGCCGTACCCGCCGAAGATCTGCGTCGCGTCCCGGGCGTTGTCCATCGCCGCCTCGCTGCCGATGAGCTTGGCCAGGCTGGCCTCGAGCTTGAACGGCTGCCCGGCGACGAGCCTGCGGGCGGCGTCGAGCCACGCGAGCCGGGCGGAGTGCACGCGAGCCTCCATCCGGGCGATCGTGAACGCGATGTGCTGGTTGTCGCCGATCGGGTGGCCGAACACGTTCCGGCTCTTGGCGTACCGCATGGCCTCCTCGAGGCAGCCCTGCGCAGCCCCGGTGCACAGGGCGGCGAACGCGACGCGGCCCTCGTCGAGCGTCTGGATGAACTGCGCGAAGCCGCGGCCGCGCTCCCCGAGCAGGTTCGCCTCGGGCACGCGCACGTCGTCGAACCGCAGCGGGTGGGTGTCGGACGTGTGCCAGCCGACCTTGTCGTACGCGGGCAGCACGGTGAGGCCCGGCGTGCCGCTCGGCACCAGGATCGCGGTGAGCTCCTTCTTCACCGAGCCGTCCTCGCGCACGCTCTCGCCCGTGACCGCGGTGATCGTGATGAGCCGCGTGATCTTCGAGCCCGAGTTGGTGATGAACTGCTTGGTCCCGTCGATCACCCACTGACCGTCCTCGAGGCGCGCGGTGGTCTTGGTGCCGGCGGCGTCGGACCCGGCCTCGGCCTCCGTCAGCCCGAAGGCCGCGAGCGCCTCTCCGCGCGCGAGCATCGGGATCCACTCCTGCTTCTGCGCCTCGGTCCCGCTGCGCCACACCGGCATCGCGCCCAGCCCGACCCCGGCCTCGAGCGTCACGGCGATCGACTGGTCCACGCGCGCCAGCTGCTCGACCGCCAGGCACAGGTCCACGTAGTCGCGGCCCTGCCCGCCGTACTCGACGGGGAACGGCAGGCCGAACAGCCCCATCTCCCCCATCTGGCCGAGGATCTCGTAGGGCAGCTCCCGCTTGGTGTCGTACTCGTACGCGGCGGGCGCGACGACGGTGTCGGCGAAGTCCCGCACCTCGTCGCGGAGCTTCTGCTGCTCGGGGGTGAGGTCGTAGGTCATGCCGGTGTCCCTTCGTCGGGGTGGCCGGTGATGGTGGCCACCACGTGGTCGAGTGCCACCCGGTCGGTCGGTCGGACCGTGAGGGTGACGATGCCGTCGCTGGGCGCGACGACCCGGTGCTCCATCTTCATCGCCTCGATGGTGAGGAGGTTCTGGCCCGCGACCACCTGGTCGCCGGTGCGCACGTCGACCGAGACGACGATGCCGGGCATCGGCGAGCGCACCTCCGGGTCGGCGGGACGGGTGCCGCGGGTGAGAGCGGCGAGCTCGTCGGCGAGGCGCTCGACGCGGCTGCGGAAGCGCAGCTCAGAGGTGCCGACCCAGGTGACCGGGCCGTCCGAGACGAGGCGCAGCGGGTGCACCACGCCGTCGACCTCGAGCGCCACGGCGGAGGGTCCGGTGCGTTCGAGTGCCGCGTGGACGGGCGCGTCGTCGCCGACGGTCACGGTCGCGTCCTCGGGCGGACCGAGCACCACCACCTCGACGTCTCCGACCTCGTAACGCACGGGGCGGGGATCTCCGAGGCGCCAGCCGTCCACCCCCCAGGGGCCGACGGGTGCCGGGTGGCGGGCGAGGACCGCGGCGAGGATCGGGGTGTCGGCCGTCGCAGGAGTCAGTCGTCCGAGCAGCCCGGTCTCCAACCGACCGGCCCGCACGTCGGGGTCGGCCAGCACCTGCCGCAGGAACGCGAGGTTGGTCCGGACGCCGAGCACGGTGGTGCCAGCCAGCGCCCGGTCCAGGCGGGCGAGCGCCGTGGCCCGGTCAGGTCCCCACGCGATCACCTTGGCCAGCATCGGGTCGTAGCTGGACCCGATCTCCAGACCGGCGTACAGGGAGCTGTCGACGCGGATCCCCTCGCCGGTCGGCTCGTCGAGCACGCGCACGGTCCCGGTGCTCGGCAGGAACTCCCGGAGGGGGTCCTCGGCGTAGACGCGCGCCTCGATCGCGTGACCGGTCAGGCGCACGTCGGCCTGCTGCACGGCCAACGGCTCCCCCGCGGCGATCCGCAGCTGCCACTCCACCAGGTCCAGGCCGGTGACCAGCTCGGTGACCGGGTGCTCCACCTGCAACCGCGTGTTCATCTCCATGAAGAAGAACTCCGTCGGCGCCTCGTCGGACACCAGGAACTCCACGGTCCCGGCGCCGACGTAGCCGACGCTCCGCGCCACCTCGCACGCGGCCGCGCCGATCCGCTCCCTCGTGGTGGCGTCCAGCAGCGGCGACGGCGCCTCCTCGACGACCTTCTGGTGCCGGCGCTGCAGCGAGCACTCGCGCTCGCCGAGGTGGATGACGTTGCCCACGGTGTCGGCGAGCAGCTGCACCTCGATGTGCCGCGGGGTCCGGACCAGTCGCTCGATCAGCAGGGTGTCGTCCCCGAACGCCGCGGCGGCCACCCGACGGGCGCCGGCGAGGGCGTCGGCCAGGTCCTCGGCACGCTCGACGACCGTCATGCCCTTGCCGCCCCCACCCGCGGACGGCTTGACCAGCAGCGGGTACCCGACACGGTCCGCGTCCGCGGCGCCGGTCGACGACGACCCCGGGATCACCGGCACCCCCGCGGCCGACACGTGCTCCTTCGCGCGGATCTTGTCGCCCATGAGCTCCAGCGCCTTGACCCCGGGCCCGACGAAGACGACGCCCGCCGCCTCGCACGCCCGCGCGAGGTCCGCGTTCTCGGAGAGGAACCCGTACCCCGGGTGGATCGCGTCCGCGCGTGCCGTGCGCGCGGCGTCGAGCACCGCG